>JABMRG010000047.1 GCA_013202935.1 Candidatus Omnitrophota bacterium | reverse complement strand
TCGCAGCCAGCTGGACGCAGGATTAGAGGAGCACAACAAAACAGGTCAGTTTCTTGGGATCACGTTAATGAAACTAGGTTTTATTAACGAAGAGAAGTTATATCCGGTTTTATCCGAGCAATTAAAGATACCTTATGTGAAAATAAAGGACCTTGCAATAGCGCCTGAAGCATTTGAGAAACTTCCTGCCAGATACGCCTGCCACTATAAACTTATCCCTGTAAAATTTGAAAAAGATACCCTGACCATTGCGGTTGCAGATCCTCTGGATGTAAGGACATTGGATGATTTGAAATTGCTTTTGGGATGCGATGTGGTTGGGATTTTGGCTACTGAATCAGATATAAGCGAAGGCATTAGGAAGTATTATGGCATAGGCGCAGAGACCATAGAAGAGATTGTAGATACAGGCGATATGACTGAAAAGATTGCATTGCAAACACGAAAGACAGAAGACATAGAAGACCTTGTAGAGGATGCCTCTATAATAAAATTTGTAAATCAAATTCTGGTTCAGGCAGTTAAAGACAGGGTCACGGATATTCACATTGAGCCATATGAGGATGAGCTTAAGGTAAGATATAGAGTGGACGGTGTTTTGTATGATATTTCTATTCCGCAGAATATAAGATATTTCCAGGCTGCTATAGTTTCAAGGATAAAGATTATGGCGGGCCTGGATATTGCTGAACGCAGGCTCCCGCAGGACGGGAGAATGAAGATTAAGGTAGGCGGGGAAGAACTGGATCTAAGGATATCCATACTTCCTACGCAGTTTGGAGAGAGCGTGGATATCAGGCTTTTGAGCGGTACCATGTTGTATAGCCTGGAGCGCCTCGGTCTTTTTCCTTCTGATCTAGGGATTATAGAAGATATTATTAAGAAACCGCACGGGATTATCTTTGTAACAGGGCCTACAGGCAGTGGAAAGACTACCACGCTTTACGCCTGTTTATCCAATATCAATAAGAAAGATAGAAAGATTATCACTATAGAAGACCCTATTGAGTATCAACTAAAAGGGGTGACGCAGATCCAGATCCATCCGCGCATAGGTTTGACCTTTGCAACAGGTCTGCGCTCTATGCTTCGTCATGATCCAGATATCATGATGGTGGGCGAGGTCAGGGATTTTGAAACAGCAGAGATAACGATTCGCGTTGCGCTGACAGGTCATCTTGTATTTAGTACTTTGCATACAAATGATGCTGCAGGCGGTATAGCGCGCTTACTGGACATGGGCGTGGAGCCGTATCTTGCTGCAAGTTCTGTTGAATGTTTTGCTGCGCAGCGCCTTGTGAGGCTGGTCTGCTCGCATTGTAAGATTGAGAAAAAACCTGATAAAGAGGTCCTGAAGGAATTCGGGATAAAGGAGAAGAATATAAACAAGGTAACCATTTACGAGGGAAAAGGCTGTGAGTCCTGCAAGTTTACAGGCTACAGGGGCCGCACAGGCATATACGAATTTTTGCTTATACATGAAGAGATTCGTGACCTGGTCCTTCACAGGGCCTCAGCTGACCAGATAAAGAAGAAGGCATTAGAATTAGGCATGCATACCTTGCGCATGGATGGATGGGAAAAGGTAAAAAAGGGCCTTACGACTATAAATGAGATAATCAGGGTTACGGAGGAGGATTAGTATTTATACTATGGCACGATTTATATACAAAGCAAAAAAAGGGCCGAAAGAGATTAAAGAAGATAGCATTGAGGCGGATTCTGAGAGTGCAGCTGTCAGGCAACTCATGCAGCAGGGCTATTATCCTATATGGGTCAAGGAGGCCTCGATTGGTTCTGCAGAAAAAAGAGACACCTTTTCACTTTCCTCGAAAAGGATAAAAACAAAGGACATCGCCAATTTTACAAGACAACTCTCAGAGCTTTTAGATTCAGGCCTGGCGCTGTACGAGGCATTAAATATAATTGAAAATCAAATAGAACTGCCAGGATTGAGAGAGGTTATAAAAGGCATCAGGGAAAAGGTAAGGGACGGCAATACCTTTTCCGATTCTTTAAAGGATTACCCCCGCATCTTTTCAAAGCTATATATATAAATCTTGTTCGCTCAGGTGAAGCAGGGAGCATGCTCAGGGATGTGCTTAATAATATTGCGGATTTTTTGGAAAAAGAGGAGGATGTGCGCTCGAAGATAATAGCTGCGCTGGCATATCCGATCTTGATGCTGATCGTGGGTATCGCAACTATATTTATCCTGATGGGATTTGTCATACCGAAACTGGCAGATATGTTTATTGAGATGGGAGAGGTCTTGCCTCTTCCCACGAGGATACTTATCGGTTTCAGCGGTTTTATACAGAGTTATTGGATAATGCTGGTTATTTTTGCAGGCGCCTTTATATTTTTTATTGTAAAGAGCAAATCAAATGCGGCATTCAAAAAGATGATAGATAAATTCAAGCTGCGACTGCCTCTTGCAGGCACATTGATGAGAGATAGCGAGCTTGCGAGATTTGCGCGTACGCTTTCAACCCTTCTTAAAAATGGCGTGCCGATTCTCTATGCATTAGAGATAACATCGGATGTGATAGAGAATGAGGTTATAAAAGGTGAGACGCTCAAGATTCATAATGATGTTAAGGCAGGCCTTTCTCTGGCAGCAGCCATAAAAAAGAGTTCATCCTTTCCTCAATTTGTAGTAAATATGGCGACGATAGGAGAGGAGGGCGGGATCTTGGATAAGACATTGCTGAAGGTTGCTCGGAGCTACGAGATAGAGAACGATAGGAAGATTAAAGTGCTTTCTTCCCTCATAGAGCCGGTTATAATATTACTGATGGGTCTGGTTGTAGGTTTTATTGTTATTTCAATGCTTTTACCTGTGTTCCAGATATCACTAACAGCACATTAAGAAGATCAGGAGGCAATCATGAATAATAGGAAAGGCTTTACATTGATCGAACTCATGTTAGTCGTAATTATCATAGGTGTGCTTGCATCATTAGTGGTGCCGAGGCTTGTAGGCCGCTCAGAAGAGGCAAG
>JABMRG010000046.1 GCA_013202935.1 Candidatus Omnitrophota bacterium | reverse complement strand
TATGTATTAAGCTATTGTAAACTGTCCCCATGCTTATTGTAAAATGTAATGGTCAACATCATAACCTCTAGTGCTTAAAGGAGTTATGACCGAGTGAAACCAAACACTCCCATGAATTTCTTACCTGACTGGTTCCTCGAGCCGAAGGCGAGAGAAACGTCCCCTTTATTTTCTGCTTGACAGAGAGGGGAGTATGTGATATAATTCACATACTTTAACCTCCTATAAGTTCTTTATAACCCCTGCCCAGAAATTTTAGTTTTTTTCCAAAAATCACTTGACGAAAGGACGCTTTTGTGCTATACTTTCATTGTAGCTTTTAAAAGTATTATAAAAATATGAAACAAAGTAAGAAAAACATAATAAAAACAACTCGTATTTATCTATAAGTTAATAAGAACGGATAGGCTTTAGGGGGCAATAGTCATGCTGGGTTGTATAAGCAGAGGACATATTACTGTAAAAGCTATATGTATAGTAGTAGTCCTCTGTTTTTTTGTGCAGGATATAGCCTGGGCAACAAACGGTACCCCCCTCTGGTCAGTAATAAGCGGCAACCGCGTTCTCAATGCACAGTCCAAAGACTTCACAAACCTCTCCAAGATAACCATACCTAAAGAATACGGTATTATAAAAGAGATCCACAATACCGGCAGCAATAAGATAATAATCAATATACAGGATGCCCACGCCAACCTTGGTGCTCAAGAATCTATCAATAAAGTTCTTGAGAACCTGGATAAAAACTACAATTTAAAGCTCGTTGCCCTAGAAGGTGCACAGGGCTATGTAGATACATCCTTCCTGCAGTCTTATCCAGATGAGGAGACAAGAACAGATATAGCAGACTACTTTCTTAGGCGCGGTAAATTAAATGCCCCTGAGTACTACAAGATATGTTCCGATTCCAAGATCAAGCTTTATGGTGTAGAAGACCCATCTTTATATAAAGCAAATGTAGCAACATACATAGAGTCGTTAAAGAATAAAGGTAGTATCCACAAAGCGGTTGTTACATTTAAAAAAGTTATATCAGACTTAAAGCAGAAGGTTTATTCTAAAAGGCTTCGCGAGCTTGATCAGAAAAGGTGGGATTACAGAACAGATAATATATCGTTCAAAGAATATTGGCGGTATGTTGGGAAACTTGCTCATAAATTACGCATAGAGATAAAAGAGTATGAGAATGTAGACATTCTTATTAAGGCATCTGACCTTGAAGATAGAATAGATTTTAAAAGAGCAGAGCAAGAACGCCAGGCGCTTATAGAACTCTTAACAAAAAGCCTGCCAAAAAAAGATGTAGAGAAACTTCTAAGAGATAGCGTCTCCTTCCGAATAGGCAGAATACAGTCCTCCGCATATCACAACCATTTAAGGGAATATGCCGTATCCTGTGGCGTAGACATCTCTTTATACCCGCAACTCTCACTATATACCGATTATATTAATATGCATGATAAGGTAATATTGGATGAGCTCTTTCATGAGCTGGATGAGCTTGTGTGGAAGGTTCAAAGTAAGCTATTCCGCGATGATGATGAAAAACTCTTGGCAGATATTTCAAGAAGAGTAGATATCTTAGTAGATTTACTCGATGCTAAAACTACAAACAAAGACCTCAGCTATTATAAGTCCAGAAAAGCAGACTTCGTGCCTCAAAAAATCGCACATGAGTTGGCTAAGCTTATGGCCAAGCATGATATCAGGGCAAACCTCGTGCCTGAAACAAGAGCCATATCCGAAGCACTCCCTCATGTTGAGCGCTTCTATGATATAGCTATGCAGAGAGATATGGCCTTGATCAACAATACTCTGGATAAGATGGATAAAGATAATCGCTCTCTGGCAGTCCTGGTAACAGGCGGTTTCCACACAGAAGGAATAACCAGTATCTTAAGAAACAGAGGCATCTCCTATATGGTGCTGCTTCCTAAATTCTCCAAGGATGCCTTGGAGCGTCCCTACGATGACATAATCCTTAACAAGAAAGAGCCTTTTGAGGAGATACTTTCAAGAGGAGAATATTATCTTGCAGCTGCAAATGCCCTTAGCAACTTTAGGCAGCCCGTCGATATGCTATCTTTTATTGCAAGATTTGAGGCATTCGGCTCTGCATCTATGGTGGCAGAAGGTGGTTCTATGGGTAGTGTCCAGCGAAAACAAAGACTGTGGGAATCCGCAGCTGTTGATACAAGGAGAAAGGTTATAAGGGAGGGTGAAATTCCTGCTGATATTACACAAGAACAGATAGGAAATGCCATAAATGGTTGGAGTGAATTTTTTGTTCCAGCAACCCCGAAATATACGGTGCCCGATGGTGTAGTACAGGTCTGCGGAGTCTTTAATGGCAACACCATATATATGAATGTAAATGTTATAGACAGGGCTGCTGATCTTAAATTTAGGGTGGTAGATGTTGTAGAGGCTGAAGATATGCCGGAACGAAAACCTGCTGGAGAACCTAGCGTTTTAGAAGAAGAGGTTGTAGAGCAGCTTAGAAGGGGAAAAGACGAGCTTATAGATAAGCCTGATAGACTAAAACAATTTTTGGATACGCTTTTTGAAAGAAGAATAGACGAACTTCTAGAAGCCAGAGAGAGCAACCCAGGACGCTTCAGAGCCTTATGCAACAGATGGAGACAGGATTATAGAGATGATTCTGGAAGATTAGATAGAATATTCTATGTAGAGTTAGATGCTATCAGCAGGCTAATAGGCCAAGATGCAGAATCTGCAACGAGATTAGCAGAATTAAGAGAAAATTATACCCAGGAGGGATATCAGCAACGCGTAGATGCAGTTAGCAGATTTGCAGAAACCTGGCAGGAAACAAGAAAAAATTCTGATCAGCTAAGAGAGACCATCTTCAAGTTACTTAAAAAGGCAACTGGTCACTACATAAATAATAGTCTGCAGCTACCCTTGGTTTTGGAACCAGAACATATAGAGGATGAAGGGCTTGTTGAGTCTGCGAGAAAGTCATTAGAAGAGATCGAGTTTGCGCTTGATTCTGTTTTTGAAAGATGGCCTAAGGTGATGATCAATATTGAAACAGGACAGGCGGAAGTTATGTGGCTTGGGCCTAATACCGGATATCCTAAATATGCATATGTTTATGTAGACATGCCCCGTCCCACCTTAGAGCAAAATCTCTGGCAAAGTATAATTGATGACTATAGAAACAGGCACATTGAATTCAAACCTCAAATGGAGAAAGCGCTATCTCATTTAGAGGCGGCCTCTTCCACAGATGATGCGGAGGCAATAGCAGGGCATTGTGAGCAAATACGTACAATAGCTCGTAAGATAAAGGGTTTTGCTGATCGGGCTACAGCATCAAAGGCTACAGAGAGTGTACTGCTAAGGCTCTCCATAGCTAGTAGCCCAGACGCTTTAAGGACTTCAATAACCAAAGCGCAAGAAGTAGTATCCTCTGGTGAATTAGCTGAAAGTGAATCAGCAGAACTAGTATTTGCCATAGAAACTGCTAGATCAAGACTCTCAAGCCTGATTAGAAAAGGGATAGACTCACGATTAGGTTTAATAGACGAAGCTTTAGCTCTATATGTAAGGCAAGCAGCCCTTTTCCCGGAAAACCCACCACACGGATTACCTGCTGTAGATGCAGGGCGAACATTCTCTGACCTTAGAGAGCTTCTGGAAGACTCTGGGGCGTTTCTTTCTCAGGCTGACCAGGAAGAACTTAGTCATCTGGTTGCAAAATCAGAAACAAGAGTAGCTGCAGCTCTTTTGCCTACTCCTGCGTCACCAGCTGAAGAAGGACCAAGAGCATCTTCAGCAGGAACGGTCCAGCAGCTCTATGAAGCAGCAGTAGAAAATGGAGAGCATTTCTTAGGTTTTCATGGGGATGGTAGGATTGTCAGATATGTAGATATGGATGCCCAAGAGCTTATAAAACTTGAAGAAAGGCGACTTGGAGAACAGCTTGTTG
>JABMRG010000045.1 GCA_013202935.1 Candidatus Omnitrophota bacterium | reverse complement strand
TCGTTCTTAGAGGCAACCAGCTATTCCCGCGTAAATGTACTCCCGGTAGTCTCTTTGTATATCCAGAAAGAGACAGAAGCAAACACAGTCGAGGTTATTAAAAATATCCAGAAGGTCCTAGATCGTCTCGAGAGGGATGTTCTTGGTGAACGCTTAAGGCTTATTGAGACATATAATCAGGCTGACAGCATAAAAAAGGCGATAAATAGAGTAAGAGATAACCTTGTATGGGGTGGTATTCTGGCAGCCTTTATACTCTTTGTATTTCTTTTAAATATACGCTCAACGGCCATTATTATGGTCTCTATACCTGTCTCTATAATTGCGACATTTATCTGCATGAGGCCTTTTGGTATAACGTTGAATATTATGACCCTAGGCGGCCTGGCAATAGGCGTAGGCATGATACTGGATAGTTCTATTGTTGTCCTTGAGAATATACAGAGGCTCAGGGAAAAAGGCATGGGCCCTATAAAAAGCGTAATAGAAGGTGCCCGCGAGGTTATGCTTGCTATTATAGCAGGAACTGTTACTACGATATGTGTCTTTTTACCTATCGCATTCTTAAGTAAAGATATCAAGATGTTATATGAAGGGCTTGCGCTTACAGTTACTTTTTCTCTTATAGCGTCTTTGTTTGTATCCTTATCCTTGGTTCCTATGCTTTCAGCAAACCTATCTATTCCATTTAGAGCCAGGATTAAACCTAAGGTACCTGTAGAGGGCCCTCCAAAGAAGAAAAAGAAGAGATTCAAAAAACCTTTTATTAAAAAGATGCAAGGGGGCTATACCCGCCTTTTAGTAAGAGCGGTAAGGCTAAGGTATGCTGTCATAATTGTTATTACTCTGGTATTTATAGCAGCAATTTGGGTTTTGTCGACTAAAATAGAGAGAGAGTTTGTAGGTACCACTGAACAACAGGATTTTACTATATTTGTTGAGTTGCCTACCGGTGCAAAGCTCGATATCTCTGATCAGGCGGTATCTGGTATAGAGAAGCTGCTTGAGACTATCCCGGAGGTCAGGCATTTTTCATCAAGAGTAGAGAAATGGTCGTCAAAGATCTATGTAAAACTTGTTCCCATAAAACAGAGGACACGTTCCACAAAGGAGATCATAGAAGACCTGAGGGTAAGGGCAGAAGACGTTGAAAGAAAATACCGGGAAGCCTTCATATATATAGAGGAAGCAGAAGAGGTAGAGAGTAATGAGATAATTATAGATATATTCGGCTATAATTACAACACCCTAAACGAACTTGCTGTTGCCATGCTTACAAGGATGCAGGCTATAGAAGGCTTGCTTGATCTTAAGATAAGATGGAGAAAGGGCCGTCCTGAGTGGAAGCTTGTTGTAGACAGGCAGAAAGCAGGTCTCTATGGTTTTACAGTAGATGATATTGCAAATATTGTCCATGCACAGATGAGAGGCCTTCGTGCTACGCTATTTCATGATGAAGCCAAGGAGGTTGAGGTTATAGCCAGATTGCAGGAGAAAGACAGAAGAACGCTGGATCAGCTGCGTAAACTTACACTTACAACCGCTGATGGAACCCAGGTCTTTCTTGAGCAGATGGTCGACTTTGAACCTGGCATAGGCCCTAGTAAGATATGGAGAAAGAATAAGGCGCGCATGATACAGATAAGCGCCAACCGCGGAAAACATGCCTTTGGCACAGCAGCCGATAGAATAGAAGGGGTCTTAAAGGACCTTAAGATGCCCAAGGACTATTACTGGAACTTTGGTGAAAACTACTGGAGGATGAAACGCAACGAGAAAGAGTTCTTAGGATGGTGGCCTCCTCCTCCTGGTATTATCTGGATTACATTGGTACTAATATACCTTGTTCTGGCAGCAATGCTTGAATCATATAACCAGCCACTTATTATAATGATGACCCTGCCCCTTGCCCTTATTGGAGTAGCAGCAGCATTATGGAGCTCGAAGTTCTATGGCCAGCAGAAGACATTAAACATAGGAACATTAATGGGGCTCCTTATGCTGGGCGGTATTGTTGTAAATAACGCTATTATATTAATGGACTATACAAACCGCTTACGAAGATCTGGCTTTAAGATCTTCAGGGCGATTATATTAGCTGGCATAGGGCGCTTAAGGCCTATTATGATCACTTCTTGTACTACTGTATTAGGATTATTGCCTATGGCTATGGATAAGAGTGAACAGGCAAACCTCTGGGCACCCCTTGCGATAACAGTAATAGGCGGGCTTATCACATCGACATTACTTACCCCATTCATCATACCCTGCACCTATATCATCTTCAACGACATCGCCAAACGCTTTAGGGGACGTTCCACTCGCTCATAACTCCTTTAAGCACTAGAGGTTATGATGTTGACCATTACATTTTACAATAAGCATGGGGACAGTTTACAATAGCTTAATACATA
>JABMRG010000001.1 GCA_013202935.1 Candidatus Omnitrophota bacterium | reverse complement strand
GCCTTGCGCGCTTTGTCGTAATTCTTAAATACGTCTGCACCTCCGTGAGCCATTGTAAATTTTTGCTCAAGTTTAGCCGCTTCTCTTGCATCACGGACCATGCGATTAGTAAGTTTAATTAGGGTGTCCGGATCATCATGGTACATTTCAGATTCCCAATTTGTAGTTACCGCTTTTTTGTAGGAACCCCGATAGTTTCCTTCATTGTCCGTAATTCCAAAGTAGCAGCTCAAATAGCAATCATCGTAACCGAATTCACGAATGCCCTCTGGCGGCCACTTCTCAAAATGCATAGTCATGCCTCCGCCATAAAGCTGTTCAACCTCAGCTTCAACGCCGTAATTTCTAAAACGCCTGCAATTATTTATAAACTTTATGAAGGAACGCAAGGGGTTTTTCCTAAACTCCTGCCAACCTATTTTGTGTGCTAGGGGAGTG
The DNA here is from genome assembly GCA_013202935.1 of Candidatus Omnitrophota bacterium. Taxonomy (GTDB): domain Bacteria; phylum Omnitrophota; class Gorgyraeia; order JABMRG01; family JABMRG01; genus JABMRG01. The sequence goes on along the minus strand of JABMRG010000001.1, from coordinate 2,980 downwards.
CAGCTGAGAGCATCAAGTGACCGGTTACGCTCAAGGCGCTCTATATTCAGATATATATTGCTTTTTTCCTTTGGCTTATCTCCCGCGCCTTCCGTGAGCTTTAATTCAATATCGTCATCGCTGCAATGTATGTAGTGTATGAGGTCTTCTCCCAAAAATTCTTTTAACCGCTTGCGCCTTTTGCAAAGCTCTATATACATGGCATCGAGCGCGCTTATTTTGCAATTTCGCTTTCTATCTTTTGGATCGAGCTTCAAATATGGTTCTGTCTCTAGGATAGTTATTTTTACCCCTCTCTTAATGTAGTTTCCAAGGGCCTCACACACAATATCAGCAGCCTCTTTTGTATGTTTATTCAAACAAACAAGAATTTCGTAATCGTAATCGGAAGGCAATTTTTTTAAATCTTGTTCCACCGAGTCTATCCAGCTGTTTAATTGGGCCTCGATCTCTTCTCTGCTTTTATCGCTGGTATAAACAGGCAACAGGACGCTAATAAGTTTTTTCTTTCTATAATTTTCAGGGGTGACGTCGGTACTAGCCAAAACCTCGTAAGATTTCCTATGAGCGTCCAGATATTTACTCAATCTTATTTCTCTGAAACACTCCTCTGCGGTATGCCGCAGCATTGAACGCGATTCCCAATTTAGGTACGATCTTGCATGGCTGTTTCTGATATGTACTAGATAATGCGACAATGTACCTAAGATAAAGCCTATTTCTGTATATATAGGTTCTACATCGTCTATATCTATGTTCTCGTCAACATCTACATCGATAGACGAAAAGGCTTCGTATAAAAGATTTTTTATATCAATCAGTAAGGCTGTTTCATTGGGATACCCCACCCTTACATTATTAAGCCCTTCCATAACTTTAACCACCGCCATATATTTAAGACGGTCTTTTTCAGAGATGTCTTTTACTGAAAGGGCCTCTTCCAGGCAGTTTTCTGCAAAAGTCTGAAATCTGGCGCCTAGCATGGCATATGCGCATGCCAGCTCATAATTTATGCGCGCCAATTCTTGCGGGTTGCTTTCTTTTTGCTTCCGGCGCAGCAGTTCCGGTATGCGGGTCTGGTAGGGTATGGCGCAGACAAACATTTCACCTGATGAGTCTATCCACAGCGAATGGGTTACCATGGGGCTGCCGGCCTGCCCTTTTGACATTAAGCCAGCCAGATCAGGCAGCCAGATACTATCTTTGATAGCGGTAGCGGTTACTACTATATCGTCGCTCTCGATTAGTTCACCAGCATTGCGCACCCTCATAGGATCAGTGACCTGAATCATCTCTAGCTCTTCTTTACTGAAATGTCGGCGTCTGCTTTTTCTGCAGTGATTCTGCAAGTCAACGTTTTCTATCTGGGGATTGAGTTTAGCCTTTGATGCCAGATGGGCAGACATCTGGCCGCCCAGGCATTTAACTATAGCTGCGCTTATCATACCTTCCTGATAGCCGCCCGCGCCTATAGCAAAGTCTATATGGTTTTCTGCATCTGGGGGAGTAAAGAGACCGCATGTAGCCATAACATCACCGTCGTTTAACAAATATATTCTATCCCCCCATAATTTAAAACCTTTTGCTTCAACCTCCTGTTTTATATTTTCAACAAGTGGATTATCTTTCTCTTCGAACGGTATATCATTACATCCCAGCGCGCTGCAGAGCTCGTTTATCATCCTATAATGGCGCGGCCTCAACAGAATCGCGCATCTCAGATCTCCGAGCTCCTTTTTTAAGGCCCTTCTGATTCTGTCAACATTTTCAGCTACGCTGAATCTTACGTCAATCCCGCAGTCTCGCGCCTCGGCGCCAACAATAATTTTATTCATATAAAATTGCGATGACTCTGTGAGTATCTTGCCTCCCTTTGCATATACAGCGAAAGAGGTGCTGTCAGGCATGCTGGCGTTATGCACACCGCCTATCTTTTCTATAACATCCACAAACGCCATCATATCTCCCGTGCCATTACCTAGAATATCGCCCTGGTTGAGAGCGTGTATGCTTTGAGGATTTCTAAGCACATTTTCATCATCGCCAACAACGACTGTACCGTTTAAATAGGGAAATTTATCTTGGTATAATTTAAGGGTCAATCGCACATCTTCTCCTGCCATGGTTTTTATAAATTCGCTTCCGCTATTGCAAAGATATTTATAGGTCCTTGCCGCCGCAACTGATATTGCGCAAAGCAGTTCATATTTTGTACCAAAAAGTGATTTCTCCCTTCCAGCTTTTTTATATCTGTGGATTTTTATTCCTTCGGATATTACGCCTTGGAGCCAAGGGTCAACACTGCCTAAAAAGCCGCCTTCTATGGATTTTCTTATTTCTTCATCTTCAGGAGAAGATTCTCTTGTTATTTTTGAAGGCGTATTTTCAGCATCATCGTTATTGCGTTGCGGAGCATTGTTTGACTTATCATCGTCCTCATGCATATGTGCTTCAATCTTCGCTCCTATAGATTCAGATTCAGCATCTCTAACACTTCTAAGATTATCTAAACCCCTCCCGTCATATCCATAAGTAACACTATTTATCGTAAAGCATAAAATAACGAGCCATGCTACTACCTTAGTAAGCATGGCCTGCTTATATGATATAAATGATATAATTGTATCGTTTTTTACGCTTTTCATATATGTGTCTTTATACTATTAAAATAGCCGAGTTAGCATATGTACCCTATAATATGCTTACTCGGCTAATCTACCCAAATAGCCTTATTTTACGTAACTACCTATTGTGATATGTGTTACATATGGGAACAGGTTTTACTACGTAAAAAACTAGTTGTAACAACCTGTTCACATTAAGTGCAAGAAAGCGCTATCTTTTTAAGCCTATATAAAATATACCATATATAAATCGATTTGTCAAGAGGCAATATCTGGCTATTTTAATAGTATAAAGACACATATATGAAAAGCGTAAAAAACGATACAATTATATCATTTATATCATATAAGCAGGC
>JABMRG010000044.1 GCA_013202935.1 Candidatus Omnitrophota bacterium | reverse complement strand
TATTTATGATAGTTTATAGTTTCACAAAAATAAGGAGTATGCATGGATCAGAATAAAGAATTACTCAAGAAAAAATGCGGAGAAAAAGGCTGCGATGTTATTATGGCCTTGGGCAATGAGGAACTTAATAGTTTCTTGGTTCGTTATATAGAACTCTGCGCACCTGCTTCAGTATTTGTTCGTACAGATAGCGATGAGGACGCAGAATATATAAAGGCAAAAGCCATAGAGAATAAAGAAGAGACTGTTTTAGCTACCCCTAGCCACAGCTACCATTTTGACGGATATAATGACCAGGCAAGGGATAAAGAGAATACGAAATTCCTTGTATCTGGCGGCGAAAACCTAAGCTCTTATATTAATTCCATGCCAAGAGAAGAGGGGCTTGATGAGATACATGGCTATCTTACAAAAAGCATGAAGGGTAAAGAGGCATATGTATGCTTTTTCTGTCTCGGGCCTACCAATTCCGAGTTTTCTATTCCAGCTGTTCAGATAACCGACTCAAGTTATGTTGTGCACTCAGAAGACATACTCTACAGAAGAGGGTATGAAGAATTCAAAAAGCTGGCAGATTCTAAGGGCTTCTTTAAGTTTATACATTCAGCAGGTGAACTTGATGGTAGCGTGAGCAAGAATGTAGATAAAAGAAGAGTCTATATAGATCTCAAAGATGATACTGTCTTGAGCGTTAATACTCAATATGCAGGAAATACCGTTGGCCTAAAAAAATTGGCCATGCGTCTTGCTATAAAAAAATCATCCGAAGAAGGCTGGCTCACCGAGCATATGTTTGTTATGGGTGTTCATGGCCCAGGCGGACGTATCAGCTATTTTACAGGTGCCTTTCCCAGCGCATGCGGCAAAACCTCTACAGCAATGATCAAAGGTGAAACGATAATAGGCGATGATATTGCCTACTTACGAAAAATAAATGGCAAGATCCGTACTGTAAATGTAGAACGCGGAATATTTGGTATTATACAGGATGTAAACCCTGAAGATGACCCATTGATTTGGGAGACCTTAAACTCTGAAGTTGAAGCGATATTTTCAAATATTCTTGTTAAGGATAATAAGCCATACTGGCTAGGTGATGGTAGAGAGATACCTGATGAGGGAATTAATTATTCCGGTCAATGGAGTAAAGGAAATAAAGACAAGGATGGCAAAGAGATAAGCCACTCCCACAAAAATGCAAGATACACGATACCACTTAAATATCTTAAGAATTGCGATTATAATTTAGAGTCACCAGACGGGGTAGAAGTAAAGGGCATTATTTATGGTGGCCGAGACTCAGATACCTCAGTTCCTGTTAAGCAGGCTTTCAATTGGAAGCATGGCATAATTACTATGGGTGCCTCACTGGAATCTGAAACAACAGCCGCTACCCTGGGTAAAGCAGGTGTAAGGAAGTTCAATCTTATGTCAAACCTTGACTTTGTATCTATACCACTTGGCAGGTACATAAAGAATAATATTGAATTTCCAGATGGTATAGATAACCCCCCAACTATATTTTCCGTTAACTATTTCCTTAAGGGCAAAGATGGAAAGTATCTTAATGGTATGCTTGATAAAAAAGTCTGGATAAAGTGGATGGAACTGCGTGCAAATGGAGATGTTGATGCTATCGAAACGCCGATTGGTTTTATACCAAAGTATAACGATCTTAAGAATATTTTTAAGCAGGAGCTCTCTAAAGAGTATACTGAGCAGGATTATGTAGAACAATTTACCTTACGTATGCCTGAGAACATAGCAAAGATAGAGAGGATAATCGAGGTATACCAGAAAGAGTCAAGTAAGATACCTCCTGAATTATCCGACGTACTTAACAAGCAGAAAGAGAGACTGCTTGCAGCAAGGCTGAAGCTTGGAGATTACATATCTCCTTATGATCTCCAGCAATAAGGAAGAGAGAGATGGCTGTATTAGAGATAAGAAAATATCCTGATAAGGTCTTACGCCAGCGATGCAAAGAGGTCCCAAACATAGATGGTGAGATCAGGCGCTTATTTGATGATATGGCTATGACTATGTATGCTGTAAGTGGCATAGGGTTGGCAGCTTCTCAAGTAGGCATAGATAAACGGCTTATTGTAATAGATGTTGGCAAGGGGCTTCTTAAGTTGATAAACCCAAAGATTATAGAATCAAAAGGCACCTCTGTTCTCGAGGAAGGCTGTCTTTCTGTGCCTGATTTATATGTTAAGGTCAAAAGGGCAGAAGAGGTAACTGTTCAGGCACTGAATATAGATGGAAAGCCAGAGCTGATAAAAGCTGATGGCCTTCTGGCTCATGTATTTCAACAGGAGCTAGACCATTTAGATGGAAAACTTATAATCGATTATCTACCATTCTATAAACGATTTTTGCTTACTCGCCGCTTTAAATAAACACAACCCCATTTTTTCCTTTACTACTCCCTCTCTATAGTATAAAATTAATACTATGAAAAGGTGTACTAAGTGCTCAATCGACTATTCTGAATTATGGAATATCTGCCTGCTTTGCAAATTACCACTTGCAAAAGATAACCTGATAACGAAAGTCTTTAGCAAACCCCGCAGTGGCGCCAATTATATTTTTCCTATTCTAGAGAAGACTATAGACCAGTCTGATGTAATATTCTTGTATCTTGATAAAGACCTTAAACCTATGATGTGTAATAGGGCTATAGAATCTATTACGGGATATAGAAGAGAAGAGATATTTAAGAATAACTGGCTTAATCTCTTTTTTAGGTCCAACCCATCTCGGCGTGAGATATTCAAAGCCGTGCTTAATAGTTGCCTAAACAGTATAAAGTCCCGTGCATATGAAGGCTCGATTATAAAGAAAGATGGCACAGAGTGCATACTCTCCTGGAGAAATACTACTGTTACGGATGCATCAGGCAATATCTGGGGAATATTATGTATTGCAGAAGACATGACTGAATATAAGGATTCTGTCGATAATGTTACTACATGCTCTGAGAGGCTTAGAGATATATTTGCAAACGTAAAGGAGTATGCCGTACTTACAGCCAACCTGGACCATAAGATAACATATTACGGGATAGGTGCTAAGGAGCTCTTCAAGTGGCAGGAAGATATGACTCTTAAGGATATCAGCATGCTGTTTGTGGACAGCCCTGAAGAGAACCTGAAAGAGGCTATAAAAAAATCAGTCAGGAGTAATAATAGGTTTGAACAGGAGGCGATACTCAAAAGGGCTAATGGCGGAGTGTTTCCTGCTATATTAACTGTAAATGTCCTTTTTGATAATGATAATAGGCGTTCGGGATATGTCTACATAATAAGGGATAACAGCGAAGAAAAAAGAATGGCAAAGCAGATGGTCCAGAATGAGAAGTTGGCAGCTATGGGACAGCTTTCAGCAGGCGTTGCACATGAGATAAATAATCCGCTGCTTGTCATTCTTGGTAGGCTGGATATGCTGGCTATGGAAGATGAAAAGCTATCTCCAGAAACAGAACGCACATTAGAGACTATAAAAAATCAGGCGCAGCGTATGAGGGTTATAATTGATAGGCTTCTTTTATATTCTAGGAAAAAAGCACCACAGATGGAAGTACTCAATATCAATGAAGTATTAAAAACAATAGCGCCTCTTGTAGCTTATCACCCTGAGTTTAAGAAAATAACATGGAAAGAAGACCTCCAAGAAGATACCGCAGAGATAAAGGGAGAGTTTAATCAGCTGCAAGAGGTTTTTCTAAATCTTGCATTGAATGCATGTCATGCGATGCCGGAAGGTGGGGCATTGTCCATCAGTTCAAGTAATACAAAAGACGGTTATGTAGAAATATCGGTAACAGATACAGGTATGGGAATTTCAAAGGAGAATATAAATAAATTATTTGTACCGTTTTTTACCACAAAAGATAACGGCACAGGCCTTGGCCTTGCTATATGCCATACTATCATACAATCTCATCATGGCACAATAGGAGTAGAGAGTAACCTTGGCAAAGGCACTGTGTTTAGAGTAAAATTGCCGATCAACAAGAAGGAGTAGAGAATGAATGGAAAACTTAAGATTTTAGTAGTTGATGATGAACCTGATGCGCTGGAACTCTTCAAAGATCTCTTTACCAAAAAAGGCTATACGGTGGAATGTGTCCCGAGCGGAACGGATGCGATAAGTTTTATCGAAGGAAATGAAGCCGATGCTATTTTACTCGATATACGAATGCCTGTTATGGATGGCATTGAGACATTGTCAAAACTGAAAGAGCTAAAACCGGATATCCCTGTTGTTATGTTGACCGCATACGGCTATGATGATAACCTTATTAACAAGGCACTCGAATCAGGCGCAGCAGGTTATATAAGTAAAAACCTACCACTTGCCCAGATTGTGCATACTTTTCAAACCCTCTTAAGCGCCATTCACAGGAAGAAGTAATTTTCTGTAGGAGTGGTGCGGAAGGGGGGAGTTGGCGCCCTTCGTCTCGGCTCGCTTTGCTCGCCAGGAGACTTCGGGTCGGCCATTCGCTTTGCTTCCGTTCGCTCAACTTCGTTCGCTCACTTTTCCTTGCTATTCGCTCGGCGCAAAGCTCTCTTCAACTCCCATCTAGAACCTGGTGCGGAAGGGGGGAGTTGAACCCCCAAGGGATTGCTCCCACACGGACCTGAACCGTGCGCGTCTGCCAGTTCCGCCACTTCCGCATAGTCTCAAGTATACTAAAAATCCCCTAGTCCTGTCAATATCTTAAAACCCCTTGCCATATATAATACTTTATGTTATACTAATAAATTCTTAGCCCCAGATTAATGCCTTATGACTATTATCGCACAAAACAAAAAAGCGCATTTCGATTATAATCTGTTTGATAGATTTGAGGCAGGCATTGAGCTAAAAGGTGCAGAGGTAAAGTCTATAAAACAGCGAAAGGCAAGCTTAAGCGACAGCTTTGCCAGGATTGAAAGGGGTGAGGTTTTTCTCTATGGTATGCATGTCAACCCTTACAAGCAGAGCGGCCCCTTTGCGCCAAATCCAACAAGGACAAGGAAACTTCTTTTACATAAGAAAGAGATAAGTAAGCTACAGGGCCTCACAACACAAAAAGGCTATACGCTTGTACCGACAAGGCTATACCTTAAGAAAGGCCTTGTTAAGATAGAACTTGCGGTTGCTAAAGGCAAGATGCTCTTTGATAAGAGGGAGAAACTCCGCCAACGTACAGTTGACAGAGAGATAAAACGTTCCCTTAAATCGAAGTAATATTGGGGGCGATTTGGGTTCGACTTAGTGTATGATGGCAAGAAGGAGCATGCCGAGGTTGGTCAGTTGGCCTCGTAAAAAGCTGACCAAAAAATAAGTGCAAGCAACATACGCACAAAAATCACAGAGGTTATTCCTGTTAACGCAGGGCTAGCAACTGTGATGCCGTTAGCCGCCTAACCGCGGCTACCGTCAACCAGCCTTGCCTACGGGGCTGGACCTGACGTCGCTAGTAGGCTGGTTCTGCGCTTTTAGCTTTGTGGCGTAGAATAAGATTTTAAAAGCTTGCTCTTCTTAAGATCCTTCCTGTGGGAGCTTAAGAGGCTAAGACTAAAATACAGGATAAGCATGTAGTTGCCTCTTGTTGCATACTTAAGGACGAGGGTTCGATTCCCTCCGCCTCCACCATGAACCCTGATCAATTATTATGAAAACTTATAAGAAACATATAATCTTTGCATTGGCCTTGATATTCTTTGCTGGTTGCGTAAGCACGCCTGTAGAGAAAAAAGTATCAATAAAAGGCCCTGTCTATGCTATAGATGGTGTATCCTATATTCCTTTGAGTTCAGTTGTAAATGAGTATGGCTTAAAGCGTAAATGGGATTCTATAGCTAAGAAGCTTACTATATACCAGGGTAAGAAAGAGGCGGTCTTAGCTATCGGCAGCAACGTTGCCCTGATAGAAGGTGTCCCTAAAAAGCTGGGTGCTCCTGTCAGGATGCACCGAAGTATAATAGTTCTTCCTGAAGATTTTTCATCAAGTGAGCTCGCTAAGATTTTTACAAAGAAAGATAAAATTGTAATCAGGAAACCAGAATCGACACTCCCACCTACCTGTGATTATATAATAGCAAAGATAGTAGTAGACCCAGGCCACGGCGGAAAAGACCCAGGGGCAATGGGTAAGCTTGGGGTAAGAGAAAAGTATATTACTCTTGATATAGCAAAACGCCTAAAACACCACCTTGAAAATGCCTGTATAGAGGTTAAACTTACCAGGACTGATGATAGGTTTATATCTTTATGGAAGAGAGCGGATATAGCAAATAAGGAAGAGGTAGACTTTTTTATAAGTGTACATGCGAATGCCGCACGCTCTAGATATGCAAAGGGGTTCGAGGTCTACTATCTATCTGAAGCTGTAGATGATGATGCGCGCGCTGTCGCAGCTGCTGAGAATGCGTCTTTAAAATATGAGACATCGTCCTTTGGCAATAAAAGGCCCTCCACAGACCTGGAGGCGACGCTTTGGGATATAGAACACTCAGAAAACAGAAAAGAATCTATCGAGTTAGCCGAATCTATAGCATCTTTGGCTTATACAAGATTAGGCGTTAAGAACAGGGGTACAAAGGCAGCACGTTTCTATGTTCTAAAGGGTGCAAGAATGCCGTCTGTTTTAGTAGAGGTTGGATTTATATCGAATACAGCAGAGGCAAAGAGACTGAAGGATAGTAGCTATCGGGAACAGTTGGCAAAGGCTATAGCAGAAGGTATTATAAGCTATAAGAAGAAATACGAGACTACGGAAGGGTTCACCAAGTAGATGGATAACAGGCCTATAGGAGTATTTGACTCAGGTGTAGGGGGCCTTACAGTTGTAAAACAGCTTATGAGGCAGCTGCCTAGAGAGGATATTGTCTATTTTGGTGACACTGCACGTGTACCATATGGCACTAAATCAAAGCAGACTATAATAAGATTCTCACTTGAAAATGTTCTTTTTCTTCTTAAGCATAATGTAAAGTCTATAGTGGTCGCATGCAATACATCATCTAGTGTAGCTCTGGTGTCATTAAAAAAACATTTCAAAATACCTGTTATAGGGGTTATTAATCCTGGAGTAACAGATGCCCTTTCCTCAACCAGAAGTATGCGTATAGGTGTAATAGGCACATCGACTACAATAAGAAGCATGGCATACAAAAGGCAGATCCTAAGAAACTCTCCTTCGGCAAAAGTATTTTCACAGAGCTGCCCATTGTTTGTCCCGCTGGCAGAAGAAGGATGGCTTAGAGAAAGAATAACCTTGCAGGTTATAGAGAAATATCTTGCCCCACTCAAGAGAAAAAGAATAGATACGCTTATATTGGGATGCACACACTATCCGTTACTCAAGGAAAACATCAAGAGGGTAGTAGGAAAAAGGGTCAAGCTTATAGACTCTGCTGCCTCGACAGCAAAAGCTGTAAAAGTATTAATGGAAGATAAAGATATTGCAAGCAGCAGCATGGCTAAGGGAAGGGTACAATTTTTTGTGAGTGATGAACCTTCACAGTTTAAAAAAGTTGGCGAGAAATTCTTAGGAAAAAGCTTGGTATCAGCAAGAAAGGTAAACTATGGCTTATAGTATATCGGTTGAGTCCTACTTTAGTGCAGCGCATCGTTTAAGAGAATATCGGGGCAAATGCGAAAAACTTCACGGCCATAACTGGAGAGTCCAGGTAAACATTTCTGCACAGAAGCTGGATAAGATTGGAATGGTCTGTGATTTTAAAGAGGCGAAAGCTGCGCTCTCCTATGTGATTTCGAAGCTTGACCATCAAGAACTTGGTAAGTTGAGTGCTTTCAGTAAGCAGAATCCTACATCTGAGCTTATAGCAGAGTATATATTTAATAATATCAGAAAGAAGCTAAAAAGAGCATTGAAGATAGAGGGTGTTTCTGTCTGGGAGACTCCGACTTCTTGCGCAACGTTTAAGGCATGAAAAGAGCGGTTGTTCTTCTTTCAGGCGGCATAGATTCGGCTACTACGCTTTATTATGCTTTAAATAAAGGTTATCAGGTATTCTGCCTTACTTTTGATTATGGCCAAAGGCACAAAAAAGAGATATATTCTGCCAAGGCATTAACTAGATCAGCTAAGTGCAGATGGCGATTATTAAAAGTAGAATTGCCATGGAAAGGCAGTGCGTTATTAGACAAAAGAATAAAGCTGCCTAAAGGGAAGAAGAGAAGAAGCAATATCCCCAGCACATATGTTCCAGGGCGTAATATAATATTCTTAAGTTACGCTGTATCATACGCAGAAACGATAGGAGCAGACGCTATATTCATAGGGGCAAATCAGGTAGACTACAGCGGCTATCCTGATTGCAGGCTCTCATTTATCGAAGCGTTCACAGATGCTATTAATAGAGGTACCAAAGCTGCTCAAAAAGGAAAAAGATTAAAAATAGAGGCGCCATTAATCAATAAGACGAAAAAGGATATTATCAAAGCAGCCTTGAGGCTAAAAGTTCCTTTGAAATATACATGGTCTTGCTATAAGGGCTTAAGAAAACCTTGCGCAAGGTGTGATGCTTGCTTGATAAGAGAAGAGGCATTCAAAAGGATAGGCATACAAGACCCGGCTTACAAATAATGGCAGATAATAAAGGAGCAGATATATTGGAAATATTCTCATCAGTTCAGGGAGAGGGCCTGAAAATAGGCGAGAGGCAGATATTTATCAGGTTTCATGGATGCAATTTAAATTGCGAATTCTGCGACGAAGACAAGGTTAAAAAAACAGATACCATTGGAGCAGATAAGATACTTGATAAGATAGATAAACTAAATGTAGAAAACATACATAATACAGTAGCCTTAACAGGTGGTGAGCCTCTCTTGCATAGCAGGCTCTTAAAAGAACTACTGCCCCAGATAGCAGATAAGGGCCTTAAAATATATCTTGAGACAAACGGTACACTGGCTTCTGAACTTGAGTTGATAATAGACTATCTCAATACTATAGCGATAGATATAAAGCTTCCAAGTGTTACCAAGGATAAAGCTTACTGGCAGGAGCATAAACAGTTTATAAAGTCAGCATTCAAGAGGGAATTTTTTATAAAAGTTATAGTATCCGAAGCTATGGATATAGCAGATTTTGATAAGGCAGTCGAGCTTACGAAAGATGCAAGCTTTGATTTACCTTTTGTGATCCAGCCTGAGACCAAAAAGAAAAGTTGTGAGGTAGATATATCTCCGGAAAAACTATTAGAGCTTCAGGAGAGGGCCCTCAAGTCTCTCAATAATGTTCTGGTTATACCTCAAGCTCATAAGATGATGAGGTTGCAGTGAAAAAGAAGAGTAGAAAAAACTTATACGAAGGTTTGCAGGAAGACATCCGTGAGCTAAAAACCCCAAAGATTGAAGTCTGGAAGAACAAGTACAATGATAAAGATTATGCTATCACAATAGAGACAGATGAGTTTAGCTGTATATGTCCAAAAACAGGGCTTCCTGATTATGCCAAGATCAGGATAGATTATAAGCCAGATAAATTTTGCATAGAGTTGAAGTCATTTAAGTTATATTTGATCGCATATCGTAACGTAGGCGTATTCCATGAACATGTTACAAACAAGATTCTGGAAGATTTTGTAAGGAGCGCAAAACCGCACTGGGCAAAAATTGTCGGTGAATTTAGCATCCGCGGCGGCATAAAAACCACAGTAACGCGGGAGTATAGTCGATAATGAGAAAGATATCAACGAAAAAGATCACAGATGTGGTTTCAAGATTGGTGCTTAAGGCAAACTTCTCCTTAAGAAAAGATGTCTTGAGCAGCTTAAAAAGAGCCGCTCTTTCTGAGAAGAGCCCTCTGGGAAAGAGTATCTTAAAGATACTTATTGAGAACGCAAGAATAGCGGAAAAAGAAGGCCTTGCTATCTGCCAGTATACAGGCATAGCGGTTGTCTTCTGCGAGATAGGGCAGAAGGTCCATGTGGGAGGCGATATAGACAAGGCTATCAATGAAGGTATAAGACTCGGGTACAAAAAGGGCTGCTTAAGAAAGTCTGTAGTCTCTGACCCTATTATACGCAAAAACACAGGTACTAATACCCCATCTATTATACATTACAGTTTTAACAAAAGCGATAAGCTCAGGCTGACGGTTCTGCCAAAAGGTTTTGGGTGTGAGAACGCCAGTAAGGTATTTATGCTAAAGCCTACTGCTACCGAAGAAGAGATAATAGAATCTGTAGTAGGTGCTGTTAAGGAGCAAGGCGCAGATGCCTGTCCGCCACTTATTTTAGGCATAGGCATAGGCGGCACGTTAGATAAGGCAGCGACTCTTTCAAAGGAAGCGACTCTACTTCCTGTAAACAAAACCAATCCCAAAAAACATCTCAAGCGTCTAGAGAGCCTGATACTTAAAAGAGTAAATGAGACTGGCATAGGCCCGGCTGGTTTAGGCGGCAAGACTACCTGCCTTGGTGTAAATATCTTAAGTTTTCCAACGCATATCGCAGGGTTACCGGTTGTTGTAAATATAAACTGCCATGCCTTAAGAAGTGCGGAAAGCCTGATATGAGAAAGATATACTTACCTTTAACAGAGGAGATAAGGGAAAGCTTGAGGGCAGGCGAAGAGGTCCTTTTGTCTGGCAAGATGTATACTGCCCGCGATGCTGCGCACAAGAGACTATATGAGGCTATAAAGAAGCATAAGAAATTGCCGCTAGATTTAACAGATAATGTTATATATTACTGTGGGCCTACACCTGCAAAACCAGGTGCTCCTGTTGGTTCATGTGGGCCTACAACTGCAAAGAGAATGGACGGATTCACACCTGCACTTTTAGCATCTGGCTTGGCAGGTATGATAGGAAAAGGAAGAAGATCTGAAGAAGTAAAAAAAGCTATCAAGAGATATAAGGCGGTCTACCTTGTGGCTGTTGGTGGAGCAGGTGCTTATTTTGCTTCTAAGATAAAAAAGGCAAATATATTAGCATATAAAGAACTGGGCCCAGAGGCTATATATGAGTTGTGGGTTGAGAATTTCCCAGCAATAGTAGCGATAGATTCAAGAGGCCAATCAATAATAAAGGAGTAAGGATATGCGCAGCGATGGAAGGGCAAGCGATGTCTTAAGGAAAGTCAATATAAAGAAGAACTTTATGAAGTATGCTGAAGGCTCGTGTTTAATAGAGTTTGGTAATACCAAGGTTATATGTACCGCATCTCTGGAAGAGGGTGTGCCGCCATTTTTAAAAGGTACTGGCACAGGCTGGATTACAGCTGAATATGGCATGCTTCCACGCTCATGCGAAAGCAGGACTCCAAGAGAAGCAGCAAAAGGCAAGGTAGGAGGAAGGACCCATGAGATACAGAGGCTTATAGGCAGGTCATTAAGGGCAGTAGTAGATATGAGGCCTTTAGGTGAGCGGACTATACGGATAGATTGTGATGTAATACAGGGTGATGGCGGTACTCGCACAGCCAGCATAACAGGTTCTTTTATAGCGCTCATAGAGTGCCTAGGCAAGATGAAGAAAGAGAAGATTATTACCCAGATGCCTATAAAAGATTATGTAGCAGCAATAAGTGTAGGTATTGTCAAGGGCGAGGCCTTACTCGACCTTACATATGAGGAAGATTCAAAGGCAGATGTTGATATGAATGTTATAATGACATCCTCAGGCAAGTTTGTAGAAATACAAGGTACTGCTGAAGAGGATCCTTTTAGCAAAGACCAGATGAAAAAACTGATCGACCTTGCAGAAAAAGGCATAAAAGATCTCATAAAGATACAGAAGGAAGTATCAAAGATTTGAAAGAGATTCTACTCGCAACGCGAAACAGAAAAAAGCTTCTTGAACTCAAAAGATTGCTCAAAGGCCTGGATATAAAAGTTCTGGGCCTTGATAGTTTTAAGGGCTTACCTCAAGTAAAAGAGGATGGCAAAACCTTCCGCGCAAACGCTTCCAAAAAAGCGCTTGAGATATCAAGACGCGTAGATAAACTTGTCATGGCAGATGATTCAGGCCTTGAAGTTCCCAGCCTTGACAACGGACCAGGCATACACTCAGCTCGTTATGCAGGTGCTTCCCAAAGTGATAAAAAGAATATCGCAAAACTTCTAAGGAGCATGAAGGCTTTTAAAGGCAGTAAACGAAAGGCGCATTTTAAATGCGCAATATGCATATCCAAAGGAAAAAGAATAGTAAAGATCGTAGAGGGCAGGGTAAACGGAAGTATAACAGAAGAACCGGCAGGAAAAACAGGCTTTGGTTATGACCCTGTATTTATCCCTTATGGGTTTGATAAGACATTTGCGCAACTTGGTTCAAAACCAAAAGATAAGATAAGCCACCGTGGCGTGGCTTTAGAAAAAGCAAAGACCGTTATTCAGACATATTACCAAAGATGGTCCTAAGACTATCCACAACCTTTTCCTGAAATATTCTCTTTAGGGGAAAAGGTATAATCTGATATGTAGGTTTGGCAAGTGTGCCGGTAAGCCTTATCTCCATAATCAGGTTACCCGCCTCCCGCAATATAGCGCTTGCAATCTTTCCAGGTTCAGTAGTCTGCTTTATTATATCCTCTGCAAACCTGCCTGTTATATTAAAATCGAGCGTAGTATCAAACCCCAGAGAGCCGACCCACAACAAAGACGCGGTCTTGGAGAGCATCTTAAAGTCTTCAGTGTGTATCCTATTATTGCGTACCGTAAAATTACCAAAGGCATCTGTCAAGGTGACATACTCCGGTGGCATCATAAATACAACCTCCATCATGCCGTGCATTATAGGAAACTCCCACAGATAGCCATCTGATACCTGCAACCAGCCGCTGCCCTGCATAGAACCTCCCTGCTTTAAATAACCGTTTAATACGCTCTTTGCAGCAAAAGTCCCTTTTATCTTTTTATCTTTCGATGAGCTATCTTTTATAAGCTGCTGCAGGTCTATATCCTTTATATCTATATTGATAATATACGGCTGCTCCTCAGTCTTTAAGTTTGCACGTGAGTTTATGTTAATTATTCCGCTATACGGGTATGCGACTATCACTGGTATATCGATAAATTTGTCCTTCATACGGTAGTCGAAATAAAAGTCATCTAAACTTAAGCCCCAGGCACGAAGATTCCCTGATGAACCTTCTGCAAACAATGTCCAACTGGCAGGGTCTTTTAGAGGGCCCTTCATGGTAAATTTTACATTTAGAATGCCTTCAGCTTTGAACTTGTCCAGTTTCTCCTTGTGCGAGCTGAATATATATGGCGCATCTTTTAGATCAAGATTCAGGTTACCTGCTAAGTTAGCATAGGCACTCTTAATATTTGAGAGTTTTCCACTCGCAGAAAGAGTAGATTTTCTGTATCGTACACTCAGCTTTGATAAATTTATTATATTATTCTTATCAGTTCTGATTTCTGCAACAGCCTCAAGATCCTTGGATTTTAGATTTATTGCTACCTCAGGGTGAGCAAAATTGATAAGCCTGCCATAGGAATTGTATCTTATGTCATTAATATCAAAGTAGAAGTTCTGCCAGCTGATCTTCTGTTTCTCGAAATTTAAGTCACAGCTTATGTTGGATAGTTTATGTGGCCAGTAAGGAAGGGCCAATGTAGATTCTCTTAGTAGTAGCTTGCCTGTATAGTTGTAGGAGTCAGACTTTCCAGCTATACCGGATAGATTTAGGTCTATAGAACAACTCCCTTTGATATCAATACCTTTGAACTTATTTTTTGCAGATTCAGGCAAAGAGGAGATAAGCTTGGCGAGTGAGATATTATTGGTATTGATATTCACATCGAAGTGAGGCCCTGTTGCCTGACGACGAATATCACCCCTAAGAAATATACTTGCATCAGCGGTTTTTCCCTCAAACTGCTTTATAAATATGCGGTCAGTATCAAATGTGGCATTGCCTGATGCATCAGATATAAGTGCAAGAGGGCTAGACCCCTCTATTATTGCGTTACTGAATTTCATAGTACCTTTATATTTGAGTTTCTCCCAATCGCCTGCTGTGCCGGAAGATTCTCCCTCTATAACAAAATTCCCCTTTACTGTTATATCCTTCTGCCTGAAAGTTAAATCTTCGATATCTGACCTGCCGCTTACATGATAGCTCTTATCTTTTTTATAGATTATCTTTGTCTTGACCTTTGCTTCTCCGGTTCTTAAGTCCATGTTGACCAAGTCTCTTATATTTTTCAATTGAAGAATAGACTCAAGCTCAGCATCAATGGTAAAGTCCTTATGCGGGGATGTAATATTGCCTCTTATGGATGCCTGGGAACCATAGGAAGAACAGGATAGGTTTTTAAATATCCATTTCTTCTCTGAAAGAGAGGCAGAGCCTTTTATATCTTCTATACTTTTCAGAGCCTTAATAGAGGTCGCTATATTTGCTTTATTGACTTCAAGTTTAAGATTATACGTTAGCCTACTAAAATCATTCATATGAGTACTTAATGACCCTGTTGTCTTATAATCCCCCATGAGAACTATATTATTTATATCTGCCTTCAGGCCTTCAATAGCAACATCACCTTTTACGCTTAAGGTTTCAAAATTTTTAAGATGCAGTTTTAAAGAGGTATTGCAGAGGCCTGAGTGGACTTTTGAGCTTTCTAGCCAGGTTGTAATATAGTTGTTCCAATAGTCAGAGAATTCCAAGTCTTTAGTCTCAACTTCCCCGGAGAAATCTTTTTTAGCAATACTATATTTTCCAATTACCTTT
>JABMRG010000043.1 GCA_013202935.1 Candidatus Omnitrophota bacterium | reverse complement strand
CCCCTCTTTACAATCCTAATGCCTCTCTTACTATCAATGCAGCGTCATATATGGTTACATCACCACTCTGGTCAAAGTCTGCTCTTTGGCCAGGCAGATAATCAGTAGGATTCACAGCACCTAGTCTAACCTGCTCAGCTATAGCTGCATCTGCTGTGTCTATATCACCACTACCATCCCAATCTAGAAGTTCTGAGAGCTCGATGCCTAGTGCTATCTGTGCGCATAAGACTGCGTCGTATACTGTTATTTCACTATTTTCATCTACGTCACCTAGTAAGATGCCTCCTTCTGTCTCTATTCTGATGCTGTCTATGTAGAGCCTTGCCCATTCATCAGGAGCAGACTTTTCGTTATGGTAGAGTCCTATCTTGAAGCTGCATATACCGTCTGATAGCGAGATAGGTATTGATACTGTCTGTATGTCGGTTGTTTCACCATCATGCTGAAGCTCTGCTATATACTCATTACCTCCTGTGCCGTATAATATATCATCTACTGCAAAAAGCATCTGACACCATTCGCCTGACTCATGGTCAGTAGAGAAGTCCATCCTGTATGTAAGCTCTACTGTTATATTATCTCCTATTACATTGAAGTCTTGAGATATGCCTGCTGACATGCCTGAAAGCTCTGCCTGGTCTATGCCTCCTGTTTCAAGTTCAAAGCCTCCTGAACCTAAAGGCAATGAGGCTTTCCATTCGCCTTTGGCATAGTCAGGGTTGTTTGTGCCTCTGAAGAGGTCATCCTGGTATGCCCAGCCATCTTGACCTGTGTCAAGGTCGCCTATGTATGGCAATGTCGGGATAGATCCAGTCCTTCTATTCAAATCCGATGATTGGGCTGATTCGTTAGGTGTAAAGTCAAAAGCACTTACATTATATCTATAAAAGGTCTCGGGTATTAAGCCGGTATCCGTATATGTAGTATCAGAGGTCTGGCCTACTTCAACTCCATCGCGAAATATCTTATAACCTGCTACCCCGACATTATCAGTTGAAGCATCCCAAGCAATTTCTATAGAAGTTGCACCTATATTAATGTCTCTAAGGTTTTGAGGTATGGTTGGAGGTTCAATATCAGGTACGCTAAACCATCCTTCTGCTATCTTGGCCTGTATATCTCTTACATCGCCGATTACAGTGCCATCAGGGGCCATGATAGCATCTTCTATAATTATAATCTCTTTTGGAGAATAACGCTCTGTGTAAGTCCCGTCGCTGAATTTGTCATATACGTAAGGGTCATCAAGGTCAAAAGGAATAAAAGGTGAATTATCCTTATCAGCTACTGTTGTCCACATGATCTTATGTTTTGGAACATGTATAACTGCGAAATTAGCGCCTGAATTAAACTTACGAATAATAAGCGCTGTATCCCTTACGTCAAGTAGCGTAGGATCACCTTTACCCCAGTTAGCGGAATTGTGAAATAGAGCCTCCGCAGTACTGTCACTGTTTCCCAGAACCCAGAATGGGTTGTCTTCGGTTATATCAAGCAGTACTTCTCGCTTCAAACGCCCTATAGCTGCTTTTCCGTCTTTTTCGCCACAAAAGAGCACTGTATTAGGTGTGCTCTCAGGTAATATATAGTCCTTCATTTGAACGTAGTTTCCGGATCTGGAGGCTGCTTCTTCACGGACCCTGTAATTATCACTACCGCCATTTCCGCCTGCGTTCTGGCACATAAATGCGCTACCTGTGGTGTTCATAGCTGTATTCATCTGTTTATACGCAGGTGAACTATTATTTCCGATAGCTATAAAGTCATAATCATATGTATAACCCCATCCGCTGCTCGCATCGGTTCCTTCCCTATAAAGCTTAACAACCCAAACTGTCGCTGAGCTATTACGCAATTTTACTATTATAGGATTAGGGTTTGCAGGATTGGCAGGATCTGGGTTATCTGCATCGCCGGCATACACAAGGTCTTCGCCGTCTTTTATGAGTGGCTGGAATAGGGCTACTTGCGTACAGGCATAGGCTGTGTATATTAGGGTGGTAGATATAAGTAATATCAGAGCTGTTATAAGTGATAATTTTAGATTCTTCATTTCTCATCCCTCCTGATTTTTGATTTCAAGAGAGATGAAACGGTACCTACGCATCATCTAGATATCATAATACGTAAGATTTTATTCATCCCCTCTTATATTTTTAAATATTTACCAAACCACAAAGTATGCCTGTTATTTTTTAAAAAGTCAAGGTTTTGGAATAAAAAAAGAAAGATTTTTTAAACTATGCGTTTGATTAGCAGATTTCGGGAGTCTTTAGGGACGGATTTATTTTATCTCTGGGGGATATAGTGTCTATGCGTATAATCATCGTGGCTATGTGTGATATTGCCTGTAGCAAAAGGCGGCAGTTCCATTTCAGTCTTGCAAAGAGGGCCTTCTTCATGAACATGATATTGCGGAGCCCCTAATGTATCATCAGGTTGTATTCTCCATGCAGAGATCGTATATCCGTGATAGTCAGAAGGGCCTCCATATCCAGAACACTTGCCAGAATATCCAAACTCATTACTTATACCAAAATTATAGTTTTCTGTCCTCTGTGATCCCCACTGTAGATCCGGCAAAAGGCCTATATCTGCTAGGTCATAT
>JABMRG010000005.1 GCA_013202935.1 Candidatus Omnitrophota bacterium | reverse complement strand
TTATGAATAAGGTAAGCAGCACCGGCTTAGGGGCCTTCCCCGCTTTGATAACTTCAGCAAAGTCGATCTTTACCATAATAGGATACATCATTAAGAAAAGGCATATAGCTATGGGGATCGATACCTTGTAGATTGAAATCTTATCCAATGTAACAGCTGCCTGTGGAAAAAGTTTCCCAAGTAAAATACCTAATCCGATACAACCTATGACCCAAGCAGTCAGGTACTTCTCAAAAAAACTTAATTTTCGTTCTTCGTGAATAATATGTTCCATTTTTTACCTACGTATGGCTCCCCTTATCTTTATCCTCATCAGATGTATCTGACTTTTCAATCTGATGGACTAATCTATTCAACCACGCCATTATAAACATGGTTAAAAGTATAGAAGAAGCAAAGATATAGATACCTATTCTCGGTTCGGCCTTAATCATAAACCCTAGTTTTACAGTTACAACCGTAACAGCCACAACAAAAACATCCAGCATGGACCATTTGCCCAGCAACTCTAACCGATTAATAATCACTATCCTCCGCTCATTTGGTAGTTTGACTAACCACAACCCCAAAAGGGCAAACAGCTTTACTGTAGGAAAAATTACAGAAAATAGAAGAATTATTAAGGCAAGGATCGGCTGTTTTTGTTGCCATAGATTCTGGATACCGGAAAGAACGGAAAAGGTGGTTTTAAACCAAAGCATCTCCTTAAAAGTTAAAACTGGCATAAAAAGACCCTTGGCAAGCAAGCCTGTCGCCGCCAGAAGTGACAATATAAATATAACCCCGTATTTTTTTGAATAAATTTGATTCAGTGAAGCATTCTTATCCATGGATTAATCCCCCCCCGTTTATTACATCACGTTTATTATCACGGCTCCCCAGATAGTAAGAATGACATTGCCAAATGCGTAAGGCACTGTATAACCAAGCGCTGGGACAGAACTGCCTGCTTCCTCTTTCAAGGCATTGAGAGCCGGCGTAACAGTCCCCGCTCCGGTCAACGCGCCAAAAAGAAGTACTGGATTTAATTTAAGTACCAACCTACCAAATATAATACCAATGATATGCGGCATCAACGACAAGATAACCCCTGCAGCAAACAGGGATATCCCTGTGGTTTGTAGAGCATGAACCGCTCTGGGGCCTGCCATCAAGCCAACGCATGCTATGAAAAGATTCAGGCCTAGATCAGTAAAAATCCATTGCGCTCCGCTGGGAATCTGCCCAAAGGTTGGATGGACTGTTCTCAGCCAACCAAAGACAAGTCCTGATACTAAAATACCTCCTCCGATCCCCAATGTTATTGGTATGCCTGCAACTTTTATAGCCAAAAGTCCCAGCAGGGTCCCCAGAACACAACCAACTCCCACCATAATGAGATCTGTGGTTGCGCTCGAGCGCTCAGGATAGCCTAAATATGCGACTAGCTTTTCAACATCCTTTCTTGCGCCTGCTACCTGCAAAATATCGCATTTATGAACAACGGTGTCTCTGGTCAGTGGTAGTTCATGGCCCTGGCGGATAATCTTTCTTAAGAAACAACCACGGCCATGCCTGCGGTTAATCTCACCAAGGGTCTTACCTATAGCATCCTTTTTAAGAACACAGATTTTCAAAATCTCACCGATAATATCTTCTGCCCTTCTATCATCAACCTCAGGGCCGATTATTTCGCCGGCCTTAAGAAACTCTCTGCGCTCTCCGACTATTGCAACAATATCACCTGACTTTATAATCGTATCCGGAGTTGGGTCAATAATCTGATCCCCGCGCTTCATCTTATCTACTGTGACCTTTCCTGGAAACATCGACTCCAGTTGGCTGGTGGTCTTTTCAAACACCTCTTTGCTGGCAACCCGATATGCGCGTAGACTCAGCTGCTTATGCCAGGAGAATAGCTCAGGGTTTTCTTCGGACACAGGGCCACCGGACATCTCTTCTTCCAGCTTTCTGGCTTCCTCTTTGAGATTTATCTTCATGATACGGGGTACTATTTTGTAAAAGACAATCAACCCTGCAACGCCAAATACGTAAGTTATGGCGTAAGCTATAGCAACATTGCTTTCAAAAATAGTTTTTTGTGCATTAGTAGCGGCCAGATGCTTAATAGCGCCTTCTGCAGTACCAATCACCGATGACTGTGTCATAGCTCCACCAAGGAGCCCTGCTGTAGTACCCTTATCGAAACCAAAGATCTTACCCAGGCAAATAGCGGTTACCAATCCGGTCAAGGCAACAACTATGGAAAGTAGAATATAGTGCATGCCTTCTTTTTTAAGCCCACCAAAAAACTGCGGGCCCACTTTATAACCTATGGCAAATATAAAAAGAGCAAAAGCAACCGTCTTCAACAGCGGTGTTATCTCAATACTCATTTGCCCTAATACAAGAGCGCTGATAAGAACACCTGCGGTTGAACCAAGATTGAAACCAAATATTTTTATTTTACCAATGAAGTAACCGATCGCTATAGCAAGAAAAACGACTATCTGCGGGTTGTTACGGCAAATCTCAACAATTTCGTGGCCCATAAACCTCTCCTATTTTTTAGCCGGCCTCTTATAATTAGCGCTTAGATGATTCCCAGCGATTATGATATTCCGCTAATAAATCACTTATGCCCTTGCCAATATCTTCATACGCACTATCAGGCAGGTTTGCAAGTGACACACGCACAGACATATTCGGTGCGTCAAATCCACCTCCATCCATTAAAACAATGGATTTCTCATCTGCCAAACGCCATACAAAATCAATTGGCTCATAGTTATTCACCAGATAATCCGCGAATTCTTTATTATATCTAGTCTCAGCAAGTGCCGGTATATCAATAGTCGCGTAATAATGCGCATCATACTGATTTTCTGGATGAGGTATCCCAACAGCCTTATATAAGGTTTTGAATCTATGGCTGACAATATCTTGTGCCAACTTTTTGTATTCACCCTTTTTATCAATAAGGCAGTACAATGAGAAAAGAGACATTAAGACCTGCTGCGGGGTTGAAAGTCCGGCAGTATGATGAAGCGCCACTGAACGGCTATCCGCTACCATCCTGTCAATCAGTTTCATCTCCGTCGGATTAAGATTTACAGTGCCATAGCGCTTACATAACTGCTTCTTATCTTTTTCAGGCAACGCAGCAATCTTCTTATCAAAAACATTGTCCTGGTGTATCGCGATAACACCTAATCGCCACCCGGTTGCCCCAAAATATTTTGAATAAGAATAAACCAGAATTGTATTTAAGGGGGCGGCTGCCGCAAGTGACCTGAAACCATTTACAAAAGTTCCATAAACGTCATCGGTAAGCAGTATCAGATCTTTCCTTCGAGTCTGTACTAGCTCGGCTATCTTATCAAGGGTATCCTGGTGCATACTGACCGATGTGGGGTTGGAGGGATTGACAAGGAAGAACGCCTTTACCTTTGGGTCAGCGAGTTTTTCAATTTCTGAATCAGGGTAGTGCCAGCCTGCATTTTCATCCTGTTTTATCTCAAGCTCAACAAACTCGTAATCATTTAGGTAAGGAATTTCAAGGTACGGGGTAAAAATAGGTGTGCCCAAGGCAATCTTATCTCCTTTATGTAAAAGCTTATTCTCCATAAGACTGCTGAATATGTAATCCATCGCAGCTGTCCCTCCTTCGGTTGTAAACAAATCAAACCTGCCCGCAGGGGGATTTCCGGCACACATCTCCTGATCAAGATATTTATGAATTATCTTTTCAACACTGTCCAAAATTCTATCAGGCATTGGATAATGATCGCCCAATATCGCATCTACTATTTCGCTAAGAAAATCATCGGGCGCAATTTTAAGTTCAGCATACACCCAGGCAAATGCTTCTCTTAAAAACTCTATTCCGAGAAAATCTGAATTTTTATTCAGAAACTCTTCAAATCGTTTTGCTATACCTTCTTTCATTGCCACGCCACCCAGGTTGGGGCGATGGGGCTTTCTCTGCGACTCCTCAAGCGCAAAAATACCTAATTGGAAAAATCCATACCTTGGTGTAATCGCTACCCAATTAGGATTACCTCGGCCGGCATTTAGCATCATTCGTTCCTGGTGGGTCTTTGCCATGTCTATCAGCTTGTTCTTAAGTTCAAAAGGACTTAAGGCCTCATAACGTTTTTCTTCGGAAGTCTTCATGCTCTTCTCCTTTTTTAAAAATCAGTTAAAAGTAGCTTTTCAAACTCTGGTACTACAATCTTAACCTTTGGTGAAGAAGGGCTGCTTTCCAGGCCCTTATATTGAAGAAAATCAAAATTGCCTGTTGTTAAATGCCATATGTACGATTTAGGAATGAATGTCTTGAAAATATTTAATAGGCCCAGATTGGGATCAAGGCATATTTTAAAAGTGTGGTAGCTCTTGCCATTTATATCTATTACCTCCTCACCTACTATTCTTACATCCATATTATACAGCTTTGGTTCGCTTGTTAGCATCTGAGCTACAACATTCCTTTTGCCATCCCTTAAGATCTTTTTTATGTATACCGGTAGTATAAGCCTGTTTAAGATATCACCTTTAAACTTAAATATCTTCTCCTTCTTCTTGTTGCTCAGCATATCTGTATATCCGTAAGCTGCTTCGTTGGTCAAGAAATTAAAGTTCTGCTCTTCAACTCCTATTAATCTTTTATTGCTATCAAAGATACGCTTTTTGAGCTTAAGTGGCCTTATCCTATTTTTAAAATCTTCAAACTCAAGATTAGATACCCACGATACTTTACCCTCAAAAGGATAGTAATGTCCTGAGCCTTTTTCTGTAAGCGTATGAATACCCTCCTCTGTGCCCTCTACCTTTCTTATTTCAGAAGTGGCCTGCCAGCGTTTATCTCCTTTTAGATCATAACAGATATATCCTGCTCTTAGCGTTGCTATTTCTTCTGCGTCAGAATAGGATTGCAGACAAAGTAGAATTAATATAGACAGAAAAATAGGGACGATCCTATTTTTTAATAGTTTGCCTTGCATCAAAAATAGAGTCGTCCCCATAATTTATTATATCTTAACAGCTTCGGCTTTCTCTTGTGATTTTGAGCAATTGGATTTGCTGGGGCACTTTCCTGTCCAGCAGTACAGGCAAAGTTTCTCTTTTGGTAAACCTACCGCCTCAACCATATTATCCACTGTCTGATACCTTAGCGTTGTAATCTCGAGGTCTTTTGCAATCCACTCAACCATGCTCTTATATTTTGAGGTCTTATGGTCTACGTATTCTGAAACATCCTCAAGATCATGGCCCTCTAGGCTTCTTATTGCCTTTCTTGCTGCCAGTTCATCGATAGAACGTGTAGAAAGACAGAATTTGCATGGAAACATAAGTGGCGGGCATGCGGGCCTTACATGTATCTCTTTTGCCCCCCTGTCCCACAATTTCTTGACAGTGAAATTCTTAAGCTGTGTACCCCTTACTATAGAATCCTCGCAAACTACTATACTGTTGCCATCTATTATCTCTTTAATAGGAATAAGCTTCATCTTGGCTATTAAATCGCGTGTCTCTTGTGAAGGCGGGGTATAGCTTCTTCCATAACCTGGTGTATACTTTACGAGGGGCCGCCTGAATGGCTTGCCAGATTCCATCGCATAGCCTAAACCATGGGCAAGGCCTGAATCAGGAACTCCTGATACTACATCAACCTTTATATCCTTATCCTGTCTTGCAAGTGCTCGTCCGCATCTTTCTCGTACAATTTCTACATTTATGCCTTCATACGTTGCTGCTGGAAAACCTGTATATATCCACAAGAAAGTGCATATCTGATTATTCGCATGGCCTTCTTTCTTCTGCTTTATGCCAGCCTCTTCTATTAAAACTATCTCCCCTGGCTGAAGATGCTTTACTACGCTGAAATCATTATTAGGGAAAGCGCTTGTCTCAGCAGTAACAGCCCATGCATCTTTATTCTTTCCTATTGTAAGAGGCGTATAACCCAGCCTGTCCCGAGCTGCATATATGCCGTCTCTATTCAGCAGAAGCAACGAGCATGAGCCCTCTATTCTTTCAAACATTTTTTCTATACCATCTATTATGGTCTCGCCTTGATTTATAAGCTTGGCAATAAGTTCAGGCACGTTAACTCCACTTGTGCTCACTTCGCTAAAGGAGGTACCTTCTCTAAGCAGCTCATCTGTTAATCCATCAGCGTTTTCTATGAGGCCACTTGTAACTATGCAGAATGGCCCAAATTTCGAGTTCAGATACATAGGCTGCTCATCTTTGTCGCTTATAACGCCTATGCCCTTATTTCCTTTTATGTGTTTTAGGTCATCGTAAAACTTCGATTTAAACTGGCTCTGGCTGATATCGTGTATATGGCGCGTGAACTTATCACCTAATACTGCCATACCCCCATACTCTGTGCCTAAATGGGAATGATAGTCAGTGCCATAAAAAAGTGTGTTTATGCAGTCTCCTTTAGAGACAACTCCAAATATACCGCTCATTGAACACCTCCTGCTTTTGATGATATCTCACTAGATAAGGGTTATTATTATACTATCATTTACATATAATGTAAACTAAATATTGCGTTTGCTGGTACGCGTAACCCGAGTCCTGGAAGGATTAAAATAACCGAGCATAAGGTGCGGAAAATCACTCTTTAAGGATACTATCATATCTTTTATGCCGATAAGTTCTTTCCTTGCAATAGAAAACTTTAATGCCCTTATATAATAAATAGGGTCGATATTCAAGTTTCGTAGTTGTATCATATCTATTCTTTCTTTGGATATAAACCTTTTTAATCGGCTAAACTCTGTTTTTGAATCTGTAAAACCTGGCATTATCAGATAATTGACAGAGACAAAGCCTTTCTTGTTCTTCATCACTCTTATTGAACTTATAACATCCTTAAACCTATAACTCCTTGGCTTATAGTATCTATTATAATATAATTCCTGCACGCTATTTAGGCTGACCCTAATCGAGTCTAAGCCTGCATCAGATAATCTTCTTACGAGATCAGGTTTGCTCGCATTTGTGTTCAGATTTATTATGCCTTTCTTGGTCTCTTTCCTTATCAGTCTAATGGCTCTTTCTATTGTCTTTGCTACGAGTAGCGGTTCTCCTTCGCAGCCTTGGCCAAAACTTACAACCGGATCTTTTACATTCCTGATATGATATAAGGCCACTTCTGATATCTCCTCATCTGTAGGCACAAACTTAATTCTCGGTTGTGTTATAGGGCATCCCTTACCTGGCTGATATGATATGCAGCCTATACAGCGTGAGTTACATGACGGAGATGTTGGAAGTGGCGCCTCATATCTTTTGAGAAAGAGGTTCTTTGCTGCAGGACACCCATAACAGAGGGCGCAAGCCTCGAGATGCCTGAATAGCCTGTTTTTTGAAAATTGTTTTCTTAGGCTTTTTGCATTCTTCTTTACAGCGCTAATATCCATAAAACGGATATCCTGCCTGGGTTCTCTATCTACCCTTAGTGCTGTAACATAAAATTCACCTTTATAGAATGCAACTGCTCCATAAGAAAAGAGTGGCAGTCTATCTACTTTTTTATCCTCGATATAAGCGCTGTTATAAGTTATTGTATGCCCGGGTGAGACAAATGCAGCAACCGCAGAATAGCCATCTGGCACAACAAAATCTTTTGCAGCAGTATCGTATCCTACGGGTTTCCTTGATGGGAGCATAAATAGTTCGCTTCCCTGAGGAAGCCTTACCAGATCTTTTAACGCTAGCGGGAAAAAGCTGCCCGCCTTCATGCCTACAGCAAGATAGGGAATATTAAATATCTTTCCTTTCCTATCAGATACAACCAGTTGGGGCCGCTCTCGTTGCATTAACTTTTCTTTCTGCAGGCAAGAGCCACTCTTCTTAATCCATCATATATGGAGATCCTCGGGTTATATCCTAACCTATCCCTAATTCTCTCAATACTATAGACCCTATCCTTTGTAAAGAATGTAACCTTGTTCTTTAAAAATGGTGTATGTTCTAGGAAAGGTATGAGTGATTTATGCATATGTAAAGGTGGCCTTACATCTATAGCTTCTGCTATAATCCCTAAAAACTCTTTTGTGCTTAATACCTCATTATCAGCAACTATATAAGTTCCCTCATAGGCCTCATTTCTAGAAAGGCAAAGTAGCATTACATCAACAACATTATCTATATCTACCATATGAAGCTTATTGTTGCCTTCGCCAATTATAGGAAGGAGCCTCCACCTTATCAGTCTTACAATAAGAGACAGAAGATGCGGCTCTTCTTCACCATATACCATAGGAGGCCTTATAATAGCTGTCTTTAAACCTTTGTCGCGGTATTGGAGAGCTACCCTTTCTGCTTCTATCTTTGACTGGCCATAATTGTTAGTTGCGCAAAAAGGAAGATCGTCGGTAAGCGGCACTTCTGAATTTCCGGCTATTACAGCTGTAGAACTAAGGTATACTACTCTTTCTATTTTCTCTTTCAGACAGGCCTCAAACAAATTCTTTGTACCCTCAACATTTGTGCATCTCAGCCTCTTAAGAGAAATATTAACCAGTAAT
>JABMRG010000042.1 GCA_013202935.1 Candidatus Omnitrophota bacterium | reverse complement strand
GTGCTTGCTCGGGCGAACCTTGCCCGCAAAAAATAAAGAGGCCCTGCTATGATTACAGGCAGGGCTTTTTTATGTAACGATTTCCAATTATTGTGAGCGGGTGCAACCAAACGCCCCAATGAACTTCTTCCATGATTGGTTCCCTGAGCCGAAGGCGAAGGAAACGTCCCCTTGACAGTCGTATATAATGCTGTTATACTTAGTCTATTATCCAAAAGGTGAAAAGATGAAGAAAATAAAGGTTGTTCTTGGAAAGAGAAGTTACAATATCTGCATAAAGGCCGGCATGCTCTCCTCAGCAGGCAATATCCTTAAAACCCTCAACATAGCAAATACTGCTTATATAATTACCAATAAAAAGATCAAATCTGTTTACGGAAAACGATTAGAGGCCTCACTCTCAAAACAAGGCATTCTAAATAAGTTTCATATTGTCCCTGATTCTGAAAAGGCGAAGTCTTATGCATGCTGGTGCAAGGCGATTCACAATTTGGCGGACTTTGATAAGGGTAAGGGAGTATGTGTAATAGCATTAGGGGGTGGTGTAGTAGGAGACCTGGCAGGCTTTGTAGCTTCGACATACAGAAGGGGCGTGCCGTTTATACAGATACCGACCACACTTTTAGCACAGGTAGACTCTGCCATAGGAGGTAAGGTAGCAATTGATATAGAATGTGCCAAGAATCTTGTCGGCGCTTTTTATCAGCCAAAGGTTGTTATAAGTGACCCTTTAGTCTTGAGGTCATTACCGCCTCGACAAATAAGAAATGGCCTGGCAGAAGTTATTAAATACGGTATTATTCTGGATAAAAAATTCTTTTCTTACCTGGAGAATAACATTAGCAAAATATTAAAGCTCAATCCTGCTTGTCTTGAGCATCTCATTGCGTGCTGCAGCAAGCTGAAGGCAGAGGTCGTCAGCGCAGATGAGGAAGAAAAAACAGGATACAGGAGTATATTAAACTTTGGCCACACTATAGGCCATGCGATAGAAGCAAGCGTATCATATGGAAAGTCTGTCAACCATGGAGAGGCTGTGGCAGTAGGCATGCTCTGCGCTTTTGATATTGCTCTCATGCTTAATATGGCTAAAGAGAGAGATCTTATAAGACTCGAAGCTTTGATAAAGAAAACAGGTTTACCCACACGCGTAAAAGGCATAAATATAGCTAAGGTAATTAAGGCTACCTCTTATGATAAAAAGATTATAAGAGGTAAAAAGAGATGGGTTCTGCCTGTAGCAATAGGCCATGTGGCAGTATGCAGCAAGGTAGACGATAGTATAATAAGAGAAGCGATTAAAAAGAGGTTCTGCGGGTGAAGAGAGAGTTTGGTGTTCAGACAAAAGACCTTGCAGAGCTTATAGATATTACAGCTGAGGTCCAAGAGCACCTAAAAGCGAGTAAGATAAAAGACGGTATATGCGTGATATACATACCGCATACTACAGCCTCTGTATGTATTAATGAGAATGCCGACCCGAGCGTAAAAAGTGACATTAATGACACTTTGGATAAACTTATACCAAGAGATGGCAGTTACAGTCATTCAGAAGGTAATGCAGACGCACATGTCAAGGCAAGTATTATAGGATCATCGCGTGTAGTCTTAATAGAATCAGGCAAGCTTCTCCTGGGTACCTGGCAAGGTATATACTTTTGTGAGTTTGATGGGCCACGCAAAAGAAAAGTTGTATTAAAGTTCTTAGGCTCTTGACATTATCTAAAATTAATATTATAGTAATATATTATCCCCCGTTTACGTGGGAGCAGGCCCTACTATAAATTTAGGAGATTAAAAAATGCAGATCAGATCTTTCAAGCCAGAAGACGCAGAAGGCGTCAAAACACTGATAACATCTATAATGGGCAATGAGTATAGTGCTGAAGCAAAGGCATACCAGTACGGCGACCTGGATGATATATCCGGAGCTTATAGCAAACTAAGAGAGAAATTCCTGGTAGTAGAGGAGAATTCAACTATTATTGGCACAGCCGGCATAAAAGAAGATAGTGAATCTATAGCTCTTTTAAGGAGGCTCTTTGTCCATCCGAGCCATAGGGTAAGGGGAATGGGGTCGATGGTGGTCGATACGGTTTTAGATTTCTGTAAGATGAATCATTATAAGCAAGTTGTCTTCAGGGCGACATCGACTATGCAGGCAGCCATAAAGCTCCTGACAAAGAAGAAAGGTTTTGTGGAGAAAGAAAGATACTTCTTTGACAATGTAGAAATTGTAATGCTCCACTATAAGATCCATTGATATATTAGATAAGAGAAAGGCTTTTGTAGAATGCCATTTGGATTTAAATCAAGAGAAAAATCAGAGCTGCACTCGCTCACAGAGAATGATATAAGAAGCCGCCTATACGGGAGTGCTGTTGGTATTGCAGCCGATATACAAGAAAAGCATCTAGCGCGCAAGAGAAAAGAGCCTCACGCGAGGCAAGATTCCCCCAGGAAAGATGTGAACAGTGAAAGCATTAGAATAAAGCAAGACCTGGAGGCCCTAAGACAGGAGCTTGAACAGACCAAGAGAAAATTAAAGAGGATGAGAGGGGTTAAGGCAAAGAAGATACGGCTGCTTATTATCTCGTCAATAGCATTTATTTTAGTTATAGTGTTTGCTATAGCAGCTATACGGTTTGTCGTTGGCATGAAAAGAACGGAAACCGATACTATCACACCGGTTAGCGCAGCCGGGAATTACACAATACAGGTAGCTGTTTCTGATAGTTCTAATGAAGCGCAAAAGTTTACAACTGACCTGCAATCAAAGGGATACAAGGCATTCATGCATAAATCCCAATACCAATCCGGTAAGGACAAATTCATAATCTATGTAGGCAGCTTTAAAGATGCAAGATCAGCCGGTTCAGCCCTGAGCAGGCTTAAGTCAAGAGAGAATATAGAGGATAGCTTTATAACAGCTATGCCAAGGTAAAATATGGCCAATAATAATGCAAGGAAAGAAGTCGCAGGGTTTCTTATAAACAACAAAAAGCCCTTAGTCAAGGAGTGGTCTAACCGTATCTTCGAGGTACCGGGCCACAAACGCCTTAAGACCATGATTCCGAAAAAGATACATGCAGAGGGCATGAAAGAATATATCGATGCGTTCATTAAGGATATAAAAAAGCCAAGCTCCCATTATTGTAACATTATACTCAAACGACTGGTTCTTAATGATTATCTTAGCGCCAACACCGCAGAAGACACTATACATGGGCAGATTATACTCCGCGATACAATAACAAGCAGGATAATAAAAGTATACAGCAGCCAACCTAAAAAACTTAACCAGATGATTAGTATTATATTAGGAGCAATAGAGCGCTCAACGCAATGCCTGCTTAATATATATAAGACAAGAGAATTTTCAAGATTAAAGACTGTGATGAAATATGGCAAAAAACTTATTGCCGTGCATGACCTTGACAAACTATGTAAACTGATATTAGAAGCTGCTATTAAGGAGAGCGACTCTGATAGAGCATCTATTATGCTTCTTGAAAAAGACGGATACCTGCATATGAGGTATTCGATAGGTATACCAAGGAGGGTGGCTGAAGCAACCAAGCTGAAACTGGGCAAGGGTATTGCAGGTAGAGTAGCTAAAACAGCAACCCCTCTTATATTAAATGCAGGCCAAAAGATACCTCCACGTATAAAAAAGAATTTACGTGGCCTTGGCCTAACCTCTGCTGTTGTTGTTCCACTCATTGCTGACAGCAAGGTTTTAGGGGTTCTAAACCTGGGTAAGTACCGCAATAAACCTTTCTTTGATGAGGAGGATGTTGAGCTTCTTGTTATACTTGCTTATGAGGCAGGGGCTGCAATTAGTAACTGCTATCTATTTGAAGAAGTGCACGACCTTTACGTAGGAAGTATTGTCTCACTGGCAGCGGCTATAGATGCACGTGATCATTATACGCATGGCCACTCAAAGGAGGTTGCTAAGTTAGCTGTAAAGACAGCGCAGAAGTTAAAGCTTGATGGGGATGCTGTTGAAAAGATTCATTTTGCCAGCATGTTACATGATATAGGCAAGATCGGTATTCCAGATAACGTATTACTTAAGAAAGGAAAGTTGACTAGGCCTGAATGGGCTATTATTAAGAAGCATCCGATATATGGTGCCAAGATATTAAAGCATATACCGCGCTTAAAGCCTATTATACCTATAATATACCATGAACATGAACGCTATGATGGTACAGGTTATGTGGATGGTATAAAAGGAGAGGATATACCTATAGAGTCCAGAATTATAGCTGTTGCTGACGCTTATGAGGCGATGACTTCGAGAAGGCCTTATCGCAAACCTATGCCCAAAAGAAAAGCCATAGAAGAGATTAAAAAGAATTCAGGGACTCAGTTTGACCCAAGAGTTGTAAGGATTTTCTTGAAGGTTCTTGGGGAAAAGTAATTCTACCTTACCTTAAGTTCAATTCTTTTACCACTATTTTCAAGCACTACCTTGTCATCCGTTATCTCAGCAATTTTAGCTTCCTCAATACTATCACCTATCATATAAACAGAGCCATTTATAACAGCCATTGGAGCGCCTCCGCCGTGTATGACGCCGGTTAGTATAAACCCGCTCTCATCTTTTGGTCTATTTTGCTCTGCGGATAGAACGGTATCAGTAGTGCTTGTATCAACTGGTGAGGTTGATACCCTGCTTATTGAGGTGGAAATTTGAGGTGGAAAAATAATAGTGCCACGTGTTTTTAACAAGAATATAGCGGTTAATGATACTATCAATATAGTTATTATGCCTAAAGGCAGCAAGGCAAATAGCCGATTCTTTTTTTTGGTTGGTGCAGCTATTTTTTTATCTGGCTCAGGTTTTGATATGTTAGGTTGAACTTGCCTGCCTGAGGAATGCTGTTCTACTTGCGTTTCTTGTTTACTACGTTCCGAAGACTGCTTTAAAGGTGCTGCCTTTGGCTCAGGTTCGTCTGGATCCCTATGCGTTCCTTGAGCCTTTTCTTTTTCTTGGCGCGCTTTATGCAGTGCATCATTTATAATACTCATCTAT
>JABMRG010000041.1 GCA_013202935.1 Candidatus Omnitrophota bacterium | reverse complement strand
TTTATATGGATAGGAAAGATAACGCGCATATTTGATATGCTGATAGCCCTTCTTAGGAAACCCGTTGAGCTAATAGGCCTTCCACCAGAGGCAGCAAAAATGTTTTTATTTGGATTCTTCAGAAGAGACTATGGTGCAGCAGGGTTGTATGACCTCAACAAACAAGGTTTATTAAATGGAGTTCAGCTCGTTGTCTCATGCGTTGCACTTACGCTCTTTCTTCCATGCATTGCACAATTTCTTATGAATGTAAAAGAGCGCGGCGTAAAGACAGGCCTTGGCATATCAATATTTGTACTTCTATTTTCATTCGGAGTAGCATATGTTGTAAATCTTACACTTATACGTTCAGGTATAAATTTATAAGGAGATAAAAATGCATCTAACAGATAGGATGGAAGAGATCTTAGAGACCCTCTGGATAGAGCTTATGGAGCACAAGCACAAATCCTGTGATATGAGCCTACTAAGAGATGATGAATCGATAGGCCAGCTGGAGAAAAACGGCTTTGTAAAGACCAAGGAGAGCAAAATAACACTTACACGCAAGGGGGAAGAGGAGTCCAAAAACTGCGTAAGGCGTCACCGCTTGGCAGAGAGACTCTTTGTAGATATATTTGATATCAAAAAGCAGAAAGCCCATGATCCAAGTTGTAAGTTTGAACATCTATTGCATAAAGGCCTTGACGAAAGTGTGTGCGCACTTTTAGGGCACCCTAAAAGGTGCCCTCATGGAAAACCTATACCAGAAGGTAAGTGTTGTAAACGTGCCTGGAGTGCGCCAAAAAAGGTCATAATGCGTCTTTCAGACCTAAAACCTAAACAGAAGGCCATGATATCATATCTTCACACAAATGATAAGGATGCACTCCAAAAACTTATCGCTATGGGGGCTCTTCCTAAGGCAGATATCAGATTATTGCAAAAATTTCCGTCAATAGTATTCCAGATAGGCAAAAGCCAATTCGCGGTTGATAAAGAACTCGCATCCAATATATATGTAAGGCTCCTGTAAATTTTTTTCAAAAAACCCTTGACTATTTAATAAAATAGTGTATACTTTACTATGCTAATCAACATAGTAAAGATTAAAAGAAGGAGAAGATAATGAGAGTTTCTGCAAGATGTGATTATGCATGTAAGGCGCTTTTGGAGCTTTCTCTTCATTGGCCTAATGAGGAGCCGCTTCAGATACATACAATATCAGATAGACAGAATATACCATTAAATTATCTTATCCAGATCCTTATACAGCTAAAGAGGGTGGGTTTTGTTGAAAGCAGCAGAGGCAAAGAGGGTGGATATAAGCTCGCAAAGTTGCCCGGCCAGATAAGTCTAGGTGAGGTTATACGCCAGATTACAGGCCGGTTACTTCCTCTGGCAGAAGCTGCAAAGGGAAACGGATCTGTATTTTCAGACATATGGTCTGAGCTTGAGGATGTTATGACTGGGATGCTGGACAAGATTACATTTGAGGATATATCGAACAAGGCTAAAGGAACAAAGAAAGCGATAGTATATCAAATATAAAGGAGGTAGTCTGAGATGGGTTTGTTAGAGAACAAAGATGATCTAAAAACATTAGTTGAGACTCTAAATTTTAAACAGAAGGTTGAGCGTTCACTCGCTTTGATAAAAGAGGCGTATGAGAAGTTTGGGGATACTCTTGTTGTTGCAAACAGCTTAGGCAAGGATTCACTTGCAGTATGGGACCTTGCAAAGAGAGTAAATAATAAGATACGCGGATTTGTAGTTACAACAAGATTTAAGCCAAAAGAGACAGTTGACTTCATGAACGACATCGTTAAACGTTATCCGGAAACCAAAGTCTTTAAGAATGAGACAGAGATACCCGATAGGCTCTATGAAACAGACCCGGATCGCTGCTGTGATATTCTTAAGGTTCAGCCTGTAAAATGGGCAGTGGAAGAGATGAATATCAAGTGCTGGGTTACTGGCTTACGCTGCACAGAAGGACGCACACGAACCGACTATAAAGAAGTTGAGCAAAGAGACAGAGATCTTATTAAGCTTAACCCCATACTTATATGGAAAGAGAGAGAAGTCTGGCAGTATCTGGCACTTTATGGAGTTAAAGTAAATCCTCTGTATGGAGAAGGATATAGATCATTGGGCTGCGAACCTTGCACCAAAATTACAAATGAGGATAATGAGCGTGCAGGCCGCTGGATAGGAACAAGTAAATGCGGTGGTGAATGCGGAATTCACACAAGGCCGTTAAAGAAGAATGTTGACGGAGATGGCATCTAAGTGATTTATATTATACTGATAATATTAGTATCACTATTTTCCCTTAATATGGGTGGAGGAAACTTTGGTGCTTCATTTGCAGCAGCATATGGCGGTAATATTATTACAAAACGAAGAGCGCAACTGCTTTTTGGGATATTTCTATTTCTGGGGGCTGTAACAATTGGCCGTCCTGTATCAGAGACTTTAGGAAACAGGATCATACCATCTGAGCTGATAAGGCCTGATACCCTGGTTATAATATTTATCTCAGCAACATTGTGTCTGCTTATAGCCAATATAATACATGTGCCACAATCTACAAGCCTTGTTACAGTCGGCTCTATATTAGGAGTAGGATTATATTATAAGAGCATATATACTAGTACTTTTCAATATCTAGTGCCTTTCTGGATAGGGTTGCCTCTTCTAGGGTATGGACTTACGTATTTTTTAGGAAGGTTAGTATATCCACCAAGGAATAAGAACTTTTGGATATATGAGAAATTGGTAAACCATAGAGATAGACTAAAGCTCTTTGTAATAATAGCAAGCTGCTACAATGCATTCTCTGTTGGTGCAAACAATGTAGCAAATGCTGTGGGCCCTTTAGCAGGGGCTGGTATAGTCAGTAATATATTGGGACTTGTTTTAGTGGCTCCTGTCTTTGGCCTGGGAAGCCTTGTCTTTGCAGGCCCGCTTAAGACAGTAAGCGAAAAGATAGTGCCGATAGGGCTTTTTTCAGCAACCATAGTCTGTTTTGTAACAGGAACAATAATGATAATAGCCTCTGCCTTAGGTGTCCCCCAGTCTTTTGTTATGATAAAGGTAGCGGCCCTGTTTGCTATAAGCGGATTAAAGAATGGCCATAGATTAACCTTTTCAAATCCTGCTACAAAAAAGACATATTTGACATGGCTCATAACGCCTATTATAGCAGTTATACTTTCGTATTTACTGACAGGAGTAAAGCATGTTTTTCTTAAATAAAGATTTAGCCAATGAGATTATAGCGCACCTTAAGGATGAAGTACCTAATGAAGGGTGTGGAATATTAGCAGGAATTATCTCTGATGATGGTAAAAAAGCTATTAAGTCTTTTCCTATGAAAAACCAGGATGCAAGCTCTCAGAAATTCTTTATGGAACCCCAGGAGCAGTTTAAGGTTATGAAAACAATACGAAATGAAAAGCTAGAGATGGTAGGAATATACCACTCGCATCCTGAGACAGATGCCTATCCTTCGGCACATGATGTGGAGCTTGCGTTTTATCCCGAGGTTTCCTATCTGGTTATATCTTTTAAGGATGAGAATGAGCCTGCTATAAGGTCGTTCAGGATAATAGATGGAAAGATAGAAGAGGAGAAGATAATATCAGAATGAGTGTTATAGTAGTTGGAACAAACCATAAATTTAGCCCAGTTAATTTAAGAGAGAGCATAAGTTTTACAAAAAAAAGCATGAGGCGTGGACTGGCATTTTTGAAAGAAACAAATATTTTGGATGGTGCTGTTATAGTCTCAACTTGTAACAGGGTTGAGATTTATGCAAGTACAGAAGATATCAAAAAAAGCAAGGAGGCAATAGTAGATTTTATCTGTCGCTATCATGAGGTTAATAAAAGCAAACTTTTGCCATATCTTTATATATATGAAGAAAGGACAGCACTTAAACACCTTGCAGAAGTTGTTTCTGGTCTGGATTCTCTGATAGTCGGTGAGACTCAAGTACTGAGCCAGGTAAAAGAGGCTTTTTTAGAATCAAAAAACGCTAATTTTATGAGCAGGCCTTTAGAGGCCTGTTTTAACCAGGCTTTCTATATAGCAAAAAAGGTTCACAGAGAAACTGGAGTTTCGGATGGCAAGGTATCTGTAGCAAGTATTGCGATAGCTTTTCTAAAGGAAAGATTAGGTATCTTAACTGATAAGAAGATGCTGGTTATCGGAGCAGGCAAGGTTACTAAGCTGATATTACAGTATATAGAAAAAGAAAAACTGGATATTGTATTCTTATCAAACAGAACTCTTAGTAAAGCCAGAGATATTGCAAAGGCAGCAGATGCTACTGTAGTAAGATTTGATAAGCTAAAAGAGTATTTTAAGGAAGCAGATATCATAATAACAGCTACTGCAAGTCCACATACTATTGTTAAGAGAGATTGGGCCCAAGCGCTAGTGGTTAAGAAACTTATTATGCTTGATCTTGCGATCCCAAGAGATGTCGAGCATGCTGTGGGAGAATTGGACAATATTGAACTCTACTGTCTTGAAGACTTGACAGCAGCTATAGAGCAGAATAGGCAGAAGAGGGAAAAGCAAGCAGAAATTGCAAGCCATATTATAGATGAGGAGATAGATATACCATGGCAGAGGCATACAGAGTCGGTACAAGAAAGAGCCCTCTTGCGCTTAGGCAGGTAGTAGAGGCTTTAAGAGCCATTAAAGCCTCTTTCCCTGATATGCTAATAGAGGTATTGCCAATAGATACATATGGTGATAAAGACAAGGATACTCCTGTATCAGATACAGAGGGAAGCGATTTTTTTACAAGGGAGATAGATAACGCGCTCTTAGAAAAAAGAATAGATTTTGCAGTGCACAGCGCAAAGGATCTTCCTGATGAGCCAAAAGAGGGAATTATAGTAGCAGCCATGACAGAATCTATAGACCCATATGATGTGATTGTCTCTAAAGATGGCTTGGGATTGAAAGAACTCGCCAAAGGAGCTGTTATTGGAACGAGCAGCAAGCGCAGAAAAGAATCTCTTAAAAAGTTTAGGCCTGACTTTAATATAGTAGATATACGTGGAAATATTGAGGAGAGGTTAGAGCTATTGGATAATGGTGCAAAGAACTTAGATGCGATAGTCATCGCAGCAGCTGGGCTTATACGTTTAGGGTTAGAGAACAGGATTACGCAAAAGATCCCTATTAATATTATAGAGCCGCACCCCTTACAAGGTTGCTTAGCAGTTGTTATTAGAGAGCAGGATAGGGGATTATTAGATATATTTTCTGTGCTGAATAAACACGAGGAAGCGCTG
>JABMRG010000040.1 GCA_013202935.1 Candidatus Omnitrophota bacterium | reverse complement strand
GCATGTGAGTAGCTGATTCGTAACGCAATGCAACCCAGATGTATGGTCGTTTAGGAGGTTCATCTATGGTGGTGATATCATAGGCTGATGTGCCATCTATGGGGTCAACTACCCATACAAAACGCTTTTTCTTTACCCTATCCAGTATCTGCTTTATCGCTTCTCTTGCCTGTTCTGCGGTAGGCATTCTCTCTATCGCAAAATTCTCCTCACCCATCATGCCAGATCCTGGTAAGAATAAATTAAAGGCCCTGTTGGCTAAATTTTGTATTTTGTCATCTGCCTTGGTTGATTCAGTCCCATCAGCCTTTACCACCGTGCCTAGGTCTCCGCTTCCTTTGATTTCGAGCATTATTTTTCCTGCCTGCAAAGCTATGCCCCTGCCAAGGGTGCTGATATTAGAAATGACAAATGCTTCTGACTCCCTATTGATAGCGCTTTCTTCTTCTATGCCTTTACCTATTCTGCAAATTAGCTCGCGATGAAGCAGAACCACCTGTTCCTCTAGTGTAAGATCAAAAAAATCTGGATGGAGAAAGACCGTATTGGAAACACTTTCAGCATGAGCAAGGTTTACCTGGCCTTTTCTTAGACCTTCACCTAATAATCTAGCACCGCTTACGATTCTAATATTGGCTTTTGGTAGTTTCCGGTGGATAAGTCTGGCTAAATAGCTAAGTGATGCGGTTACATCCTGCGTGACATGGGGCTTGGTTAAGGCAGCTGCTATAGGCCTCAAGGCATAGCCCTGCTCTGCGATGTTAACAATGAAAGAGATGATTATTATGAACGTTAGTAGTTTTCTCATAACTTTGTCAGCATGGGGACACTTTGCTTACTACATTAAGTCTGGGGACAGTTTACTTATTTTACTATGTATTAAGCTATTGTAAACTGTCCCCATGCTATACAAAGTGTCCCCAGTGTTAGTAACAAAAAACCCCGGGCATTTTTTCAAATTTTATGAATCTTTGCCAGGGGAATTTACTAATAACTTTATAAAAGCTAATAATATTATACCAAAAAAACAGATTTTGTCAAGTATTTATTATAGTATGATTAAAATACTTCGCGCTCTTCACTATAGGCAAGATCTAAGAAATTCTTGAGTTTTCTTGAACGTATAGGATGGCGTAGTTTCCTGAGTGCTTTTGCTTCTATCTGTCTTACACGTTCTCTGGTAACATGGAATATGCTGCCTACTTCTTCAAGCGTACGCGGATAACCGTCGCTGATACCAAACCTTAAACGCAATACTTCCTTTTCTCTATCAGTAAGGGTATCCAGCACATTGCCCATCTGTTCTTTTAACATAGTATATGCTGTAGCGCTTGCAGGTGAAAGAGCACGTTTATCCTCAATAAAATCGCCAAAATGGGTATCTCCTTCATCACCGACTGGTGTCTGTAAAGATATAGGCTCTTGGGCTATCTTTAAGATGCCTCTTACCTTCTCAACAGACATAGTCATATGCCTTGCTATCTCTTCAGGAGTAGGTTCTCTACCTGTCTCCTGAACAAGTGAGCGCGATACCCTGACCAGGCGGTTTATGGTCTCTGTCATATGCACAGGAATTCTTATAGTCCTTGCCTGATCAGCAATAGAGCGTGTAATAGCCTGCCTTATCCACCAGGTCGCATAGGTCGAAAACTTATACCCACGCTTATACTCAAACTTATCAACCGCCTTCATAAGGCCGATATTGCCTTCCTGTATAAGGTCTAAGAATGAGAGCCCTCTGTTCGTGTATTTTTTTGCTATAGATACAACAAGCCGAAGATTGGCCTCAACAAGAACTTTCTTTGTCTTCTGGAAATGTGCTTCTTTCTTCTTTATATTAAATATGCGCAGTTTTATCTTGTCGTGCTTCTCACCAAATTCTCGCTCTATCTTACGTATCTCTTTCTTTAGCTTTGGTATCTGCTTATACTTTCTCTGGTTCTTGAGACGGAGTATCTCTCTTTGAATCCTCTCAATCTGCTCCGCATGCATCTTTATCCGAAAGCCCATCTCCTCCATGAAAGTAGTAGTGAGCTTGAACTGATAAAGAACTTCCTTTACAGAACTCGCCTTTTTAGCTCTTTTCAGTTTCTTGAGGAGCTTTGCTATGCGCGTCCCGGGTTTTATTCTTGATGGGTTTATTCCCTCTTTTATATAGTCGTCTGAGTTGCATTCCCCAGTGATAATCTTTTCAGCAAGCTCAACTACATATTGTATGCTCAGTTTGCAATCAAATATTACATCACGTAAGCCTATCTCAGCTTCTTCAATTTTCTTTGCTAACGCTATC
The DNA here is from genome assembly GCA_013202935.1 of Candidatus Omnitrophota bacterium. Classification (GTDB taxonomy): domain Bacteria; phylum Omnitrophota; class Gorgyraeia; order JABMRG01; family JABMRG01; genus JABMRG01. Next base: position 5,417 of record JABMRG010000040.1, on the reverse strand, counting down.
TCATTTTCACGGGTAAGAAGAGGAATCTGCCCCATCTGCCTAAGATACATTCTCACAGGATCGTCTACTGAACTTTCGGTGCTTGTAGGGGTCTGCCGTCGAGTGGGAGCGGTGGCTTTCTCTTTCGCCTTTACCGCCTCTGCGTCAAGAAGCTCTATATTCTCATTATCTAAGGCATTGAGTATAGAGTCTATCTCCTCAGATGAGGTTATATCCTCAGGAAGTATCTCATTTATTTCATCATAGGTAAGATATCCTTTACTCCTGCCGAGCTCAAGCAGCTTCTTTATCTTATCCGATGATTTTGCCTTTTTCTGCGGTTTTTTCGTGATTTGTTTTTTAGCTAGTTTTTTCTTCGCTAGCTTTTTCTTCACCAGTTTTTTATTAGCTGGTTTCTTCCTGGCTGACTTTTTCTTAATCTTCTTTTTCTTAGCCATCAATCTTTACACCCCTCAATGCATTGAGCTCCCTGACCAGTTTCATAAGCTGTGCGTCATTACCTTTTTGCTCTGCCTCTTTTATGCGGCTGGTCAGATTCTCTTTTTTGAATTTCAGGTTATCTCTTTTAATCTTTATTATACAATCACTTAAGCTCTTCTCCCTGTCAATAAAGCCTTCTGTCTCAGCTAAGGCTTCGCATATTATATGGCTTAAGTTGTCGCTATTAAGCTTATGCATAACCTTTGCAGCAGTCGGGTTCTTGCCCTCGGAAAGTACAGCAAAGACCGCCCTTATGATATCTCTTACATCCTCGCTATGGAACTCATCTATCTTCAACCTCTTCTTTATCTCATTTGCGATATCAGGGTCTTCTATTGCCAATCCTGTTATCATCTTCTCGGCAGGCCTTATAGCAACACACTCTTTAAATACCTTGTTCTCACCCAGATAAGAGTAATCGAGCTTTACCTTTGAAAGTTCCTCCTTCATCACATCTTCACTTATAAAGAGTGTCTCTGAAAGCTTCTTTATGTATTCTGCCCTTAATACCGCATTATCAACCCTTTTTATCGTAGGCAGCATCTCTGAGGTGATCTTTGCCTTATCATCTGTCTCTGCGGGATTAAGTTTCTTAAGCAGAAGTTTCAGTTTATAGTCAAAGAGGTTATCTGCCGTCTCAATAACCTTTAAAAACTGCTCGGCTGAATTTGTCCGTACATAAGTGTCGGGGTCTAGCCCCTCAGGCAATCTCGCTATCTTTACATATAACTCCTCGGACAATAGAAGATCCAGTCCGCGAAGCGATGCTGCTTCACCTGCTTCATCAGCATCAAATATAATAACAACATTTTTTGTAAAACGCTTAATAAGCCTTATCTGTTCCACGGTAAGCGCTGTGCCTAATGTGGCAACGATATTTTTTACACCGTTATGATAAGGTATAATAAGGTCAAGATACCCCTCTACTACGATACAATAGTCTTTGCTTTTTATCTCATCGACAGCAAGGTTCAGGCCATACAAATGCCTTCCCTTTACATATGTGTCTGTCTCAGGTGAGTTCATATACTTTGGGAGGGACTCATCAAGGACCCTTCCGCCAAATGCTATTATCTTTGACCTTATATCAAATATCGGGAACATTACCCTGTTCCTGAATCTATCGTAGTAGCTATCTTCTCTACCTGGAATAACCAGGCCTGCTTTTTCTAAGGTAGCAGGGGATACCCCTTTTTCTCTTGCGAATTTAAGAAAACCATCCCAGTCGGCAGGGGCAAACCCCATCTTAAACTTCGCGACAGCAGCTGCGTTCAAAGAGCGCTTTGCAAGGTAACTCCTCGCATCCTTTGCCTTAGGAGACCCGACAAGCATTGCACTATAATAATTGGCCGCTAGCTCATTTGCCCGGTGCAGCGCATTCGTAAATGAGCTCTTTTGCCTGTTTCCCCCTCCACGAAACTGAGGGATTTGAACATTCGCTTTGTCTGCTAAGATTTTCAAGGCTTCCATAAACTCAAGATGCTCATGCTTCATCACAAAAGATATCATATCCCCTCCGGCGCTACAGCCAAAACAGTGGTATATCTGCTTTTGTGGTGATACTACAAAAGACGGGGTCTTCTCGTGATGAAATGGGCAGCATGCCTTAAAGTTCCTGCCAGCTTTTTTGAGGGGGATATAGCTTCCTACTACTTCTGCTATGTCCAGCTTTGCCTGTATCTCTTCTATTGTTCTTTCGAAATCTGTTGCCATTAGGCCTTTCTCTTCACTCGCCTGAATCCTGAACATTCTATAATATTAAGGCTTCTTTTCTTATCTATAGCATCAAGCAATAGGTTTATGCCCAGGTTATCACTCGATATATGGCCTGCTATAAGTATGTTCAGTTTATATTTCTTTGCGATTTTAAAATGTTCCTCGCTCATATGCATGCCGATTATTGTCTTTACACCTGCCTTGGCTAAGTCAGCAAATATCTTCTTAGGCCCTTCTGTTCCACCTGTCATATCAACAAATACCTTACCGCATTTATTCGAAGGCTTACCCAGTATAAGCTTTGGGCCCGCATGCGTTAATATAGCATCCTTATACTCAGGCTCGCTTGAGATTATATCTATGAGATTCTGTACGGTTCGTGGTCTTTTTCTCTTAATAAGCTTCTTCAAGTAATCTACAACACAGTTATCAGCCACTGTGTGGGCACACATATAAGGCATATCTAGAAGCCTAGCAGCATCTAAAGGGCGCATATTATTTGCGGCATGGCCTTTCCTTGCAACCTCAATCATCCTCTCATCAAGAAGTTTTTCAGCTTTCTTAGCAGGCACACCGAGCGACTTGAATATATCAGCCTGCACATTCATTACCTCATGGAACATGCCGCGCGCAAACCCTTGAGGGTGGTGTGAAATAAGAAGGTCTATTTTCTTGCCCTTCTTACTTAGCGCAAGGGCCAAGAGTAGTTCCTGGGTATCGACATCGATACCAACCATTACATTTTTTATCTGTTTATTTGGATTTCCGTGGAGGAGCCTTGTGTCACTATACGGGTTGGTAAGTTTTTCTTTATCAAAGAGTTTCTTATCCTTTGGCGAGAGCGAGCTATATTCTTTTTTTATTTTTCCAAGGTATCTCTTTATGCCTTTTGCGCCGCGTGGGTCACGCATGGACCCCTCTCTTAAAATAGAGTTATAGATATCCTTAAGCTTCAATTTTTTCTCCTTAAATAGATTTTAGGTAGGTCAAGTTTCTTTTACGTGCATATTATTTACTGATAGACATGAAGACTGATTTATCTCTTTTTTCTTCAGGCTGCCAGAACGTCAATGATTTGTAAGTCCTCTCAGAAGCCTTGATCAAAAATTCTCCCGAAAAAGACCTTTCAAAGACACTCTCTGAGATATAGTGTAGAGGCACGAAATTCAAAGACAGAACTAATATGCATGAAGTAATAATTCCTCTTCCAAAGCCTATTATACCACCACCCACTCTTTCAAGCTGCGGCATAAACTGAAGGTTCATCAGCTTAAGAAGGAGTGTCAGGCCATACTTAAATGCTACCCTTATAATTTGCGCTATGATTACAAAGCATAAAAACTGAGAAAGCCAAGTAGGTAAGTCAAAATTAACAATTAAGACATCCGCTACTTGGCTATACCAGTGAATTGCCAATATAAGGCTTGTTACTATGCCAAAAAAGTTAAAAAGCTCAGCAGTAAGGCCTTTGTGCGCACCTAAATATACGCCCCTCACTACTAAGATTAATACTACAATATCAAACCAATTAATTTTATCTAATACTTCCATAGTAAATTATATAAAAGTCACTAAAGTATACCCCATAAAGCAAAAAAAGTCAAGCAATGGGTGCATATTTCTAGTCTGCTACCTTCTACAGATTAGAAATAGTTAAGTGCCTTACGGGCAGGCTCAAACTCAGGGTCAAGCTCAAGGGCCTCCTCAAATTCCTTCTTTGATTCAGGCAACCTACCATCCCTTCCGTATATAACACCTAGATTATAATGGGTCTTTGTGTTGTATGGGTCGAGCTCAATAGCTCTCTTATGCTCTTCTATAGCCAATGCGCGCCTTCCCGTTGCCTCATAAACATTGGCAAGATTATTATGTGACTGCGGAATATTTGGGTTTAGCTCAATGGCTTTCTCATATTCCCCTTCTGCTCTTTTTAAGTTTCCTCTTTTTTCAAAGAGGAGGCCTAAATTTATATGGGCAAATGGGTAATCCGAGTCTCTTGACAATGCCTCGCTGAGTGATTTTTCCGCTTCAGGCAGTCTATTCTGTGTAAGATAGATGTAAGAAATATCATTGTGTGGCTTCGGGTTTGTCTGATCAAGCTCTGCTGCTTTATAGAATGCCTCAATTGCCTCATTCCACTGTTTATTCTCCATATAGAGGCTGCCCAGATTTACATAGCCTGTTGCCGCGGTATTAATACCTATAGGGGTATTTACCGCAAAGAATAGTGCCGCACAGAGCAGGGCTGCGGATAAAGCTTTGAGTAGCTTCTTCTCCTTTAATACTGTGATAAGCCATGATATAAAAAACCCTGAGAATAGAATCATAAGCGTTGCAAAAGGTATTCTATAGCGTGAATTCACAAAATAGAAAAGAATTGATAACGTATAGGTTATACCGAATATATAAGCAGGGGCTATTCTCCTCCATTGCCTGATAGCAATAAATGCACCTGCCAGACCAAAAACACCCACAACCAAAAATGGTATAAATGGAAATTTCAGCATTGGTATATAGTCGCTGCGCACCTGATAATGGGCCACATCATAAAGCTCCTGTTTGTTTACAAAAAGCACTAACTTACGCCATAGGAGTTTTAAGAAGCTGGATGGTTTGGATCTAATAAAATCGACTGCTTTACCCACATAAAAACTTGAGACCTCTGAGCTTCTTAGGGGTTTCTTAAGTTCTTTTTCTGCAATAGTCTTAGAATCAGCCTTCAAGCCTTCTATATTAGTCCGCGCCCATTTTGGCGGGCTAAATGTCCCGTCAGCATTCTCATTGTTTCCAATATAGAAATTCACGCCTGCATGTGAAGTCAGGAATACGATATCATTGCTTGCTATATAGTTTCGTATAGTAACCGGGATAAGTATTAACAAAACACCAACCACTGCTGCAACAGCACCTAAGATGGCTTTTTTCTTATCCTCAAAGATAATAATAAGCCAGGTAAGCACACCCAGCGCAAAAAGAAGTATACCGGCACGCAGAAGTGTTGCAAGCCCGACTATAATCCCAAATAGTAGAAAACGTCCCCATGTAGGTCTTTTCCGTGCCCTTACAAAGCAGATAGAAGATAAAAGATAGAAAAAAACCACATAGCTCGTCGGTACCAGTACCCCGCTGTAGAATATAAATGGTGCGTAAAGGGAAGCGATAAACCCTGCGATGATGCCTGCGGGCTTGTTAGACAACCTTTTGGCAGCAATATATATAAG
>JABMRG010000039.1 GCA_013202935.1 Candidatus Omnitrophota bacterium | reverse complement strand
CTCCTTTCCTGAGAATATCAGAACTCCCAGAAAAGATATAAATAGCCCGCTCACAAACAAGATGATATAACCCGGCATCTCCCAGTAAAATCTGCTAAAGAGTCCTGCGCCCACAAAACCAGCGATTCCACCCATGAATATATAGACTAATACCCTGCTGGCAGAAAAGACGAGACAACCCCATAATCCACCTAAAGGCGATCTCTTTGTCGCAGCAATATAGCTTACAAGAATAGGCCCGCAGCTTGCAAGGCAGGGGCCTGATCCCATAATCATGCCAGTTACAAATAGGCTAATACATATTCTTAACATCTTATATATACTACTATGTAATTGACGATTTGTCAAAAAGATAGTAGAATTAACTCGATATGAAAAGAATAGCATATATAGCTTCCTTTTTGGTAGGTGTAAATGCCATATTAAGCCAGACTCTTATTATAAGAGAGCTTCTGGTAAACTTCTCCGGCAATGAACTCTCAACAGGCATTATCCTTTGCCTCTGGCTTATAGGAGGTGCCATAGGAAGCCTTATCATAGCAAGAATACTGCTTAAGAAGTCAAAGGAGTCCGTAAACCTATTTATCAAAAGCTTCTCTATTGTCAGCATAATTATACCTATCTCACTCTTCCTTTGCCGCATTGTAAAGGCGCTCTTTCATATCCCTGTATATGAGATAATAGGGCCTCTACAGATTCTATACATATGTGCCATGTTTCTTACTCCTCTCTCCTTGCTATTAAGTACCTGTTTTGTTATATGCTCTAAGATGTTATGTGATTTAAGCAATAGAAAAAACGCAATGGGTATTATCTATATACTAGAGGCTCTGGGTGCAGCTGCTGCAGGTGCGATATTTACATTTTTTCTGGTAGGCCGTTTTGGGTCATTTCAGATAATACCAATCTTGCTTATTATAAACTTCCTATTTCTCATAATAGTCTCTATAAAGTTGCACAAAAAATCATATGTTCTTATATTTATCCTGATAATATCTGCTATACTTTTTTCGTTTAAGCACCTGGATTTTATTCAGGCAAAATCCCAAACCTTGCAGTGGAAGGGGCAAAGAGTTATCAAATATGTTAACTCACCATATGGAAATATAACTGTAACAGAGGCAGGTAATACCCTTAGCTTGTATGAAAACGGCTCACTCTTTTTCACTACACAGGATGAGGCCTTTAACGAGGAATTTATACACCTTGTGATGCTGCAGCATGCAGAAGGAGAAAATATCTTACTATTGGGTGGCGGTGTAGGCGGAATGCTTAAAGAGATACTCAAGCATAACCCTAAAAAAGTTACATATCTTGAACTCGACCCATCTATAATCGATGTGGCCAAGGAATTTATATCAGATGAGAATAAGTCTGCATTAGATGATAACCGCGTAGAGATAATACATGAAGATGGCAGATTCTTTATAAAAAGAACGGGGGATAAGTTCGATATAATAATTATAAACCTTCCAGACCCCACTACATTGCAGCTTAACCGATTCTATTCTTATGAGTTTTATCAAGAAGCTCGCTCGCGTCTGAAAAAAGAAGGGATATTGGCAACTCATATCTCATCAAAAGAGTCTATTATCAGTGATGAACTTGCAAGATATAATGGTTCTGTCTATAAGACGCTTAAGTCTGCATTTGATTTCATAGAGTATATTCCCGGGGAAAGTTTAATACTGATCGCCTCAGATGATGAAGAGATAATTAAACGACGCCCTGATATCCTAATAGAAAGATTCGACAACAGAAACCTAAATACGCATTTTATTACTACTTATCATATAAAAGACAAGTACTATTCATATATTCGAAAGTTTTTCAAAGAGCGCCTAGATTCTCAATATAAGAAGGCTCAGTTAAATTCAGATTTTCATCCCATATGCTTCTATTACGATCTTATTTTGTGGGGTGTCCAATTCCACCCTCATCTGGTAGGTTTCTTTAACTCAATAATAAATATAACCCTGTTCCATTGCCTAATAGCAATACTCTTATTCCTAGTAGCTGTATTTTTAATAATAAAGGGCAAGAAACAACCCTTATCATCTATTGTTACGCTGGCAATAGGAACAAGCGGGGCTGTAGCTATTGGCCTGGAAGTAATAATTATACTTTCTTTTCAGGTAAGTTACGGATATATCTATGAAAAGGTGGGTCTTCTTATAGGATTGTTTATGTTAGGACTTGCATCAGGTGGGTATATAGCAAACAGATTCATAGAAAAAATAGCGAAACCCCTAAGAGTGCTATCATCTATAATCCTCCTCTTTTCTATATACACACTGTTAGTGCCGCTTGCCATTAAAGGCATGGGATATATTGCTTCAAGCATTGTAGAACTCTTATTCTATACAATGATATTCTTGGCAGGAATGGCAGTAGGGGCTCAGTTTCCTATAGGGGTAGCTATTCTACAAAAAGAAAAGACTGCTGCTTCAGCTGTCTCGATTGTTTGGGGATCTGATCTTTTAGGTGCGTGCCTGGGAACCCTCATATCAAGTCTTGTAATTATTCCAATACTTGGTATATTTCAAACCGCTATTTTAGGCTTCTTACTCTGCGCAGGGGTTCTTATTACTATTCTTGCTTTTCGCCAAAGACTTCAGCTGTAAAGATAAGTATATCACACTCACCTTTTTTCCAGCTATCAGCAGGCAGTCCTGCTTTATGTGCACAGAGTGAGTTCATAAACTCATTCTTGTTCCAGCCTGTCTCTGTAGCAACCTGAGGCAGGTAGACACCACTCCTAAAGCCCTTCTGGACTATTACACCGTGCTTTCCCATAATTATCTCGTTAGGATCATCTATTCTTTCAAGTGGGGAGAGGACAGATATCTCTATATCTATATCTTTTAACTCATCTTTGGTTACAGCTGGGAATCTCGGATCCTGAGTTGCTGCTGATATCGCCATATCACGTATAGTAAGGTATAAAGGCCCTTTGCCGATCATGTTTCCTATACAACCCCTTAAGCTACCATGCTTGTTGATAGTAACAAAGGCACCCATCTCCTTGTTTAAGGCCTCATCCTCTTCCTTGAAATCCAACGCTTTTCTCTCTTTTACATAAGTTTCAATGGTACTTCTTGCTATCTCAAGTAGTCGTCTCCTCTGGCTTAAATTTAGTAGCTCTTCCATTCCTCTCTCCAATTTTTGTGTGCTCGATTTATACATTACCCAGGCTGAATAGCCTACAACTCGGCTCATATCACCAGTTGTGTCACCACTTGTCGCGTATTTTAGTAGTTTTATATTGTTTGCTCCAAGATTCTTAGCTGCCATCATAGCTCCCACTATACCGGTTGAGCCGCAGGGCCTATCATTACTTGAGGTATCAGACAGTTTAAGAAATAGGGCCTCAGGATCAAGCCTGCGTATATTTGCTAAAGTAGTTGAATCTACACGTCGGGCTGTTGTTTCAGGATAATAGTGTGACATGTCACTGCTTGTAATCAAGATCACGTCTTTTCTTCCTCTTAATACTTTTGTCAGGCTATCGCGTAAGAGTGTACATGTATCATAAGAAGGTAGGCCCGTCAATATGACAACTATCTTTGCCCCTTTTAGTGCTCTCTGCACAAATGGTATCTCAACCTCTGCAGCATGTTCTTTCAGAAAAGGCTGCATATAGTAATCTATCCTCTTATCAAAATCAAGCAATTTCTTTGTTATCTCTTTATCTATTGCTACCCTCCCTAGAGGGGTAAGGTATGAGTCCTTATTTAAAACCGCTAATCCCTCAAACCCATAATGATGACTAGGTGCTATTATCACAGCTGTCTTATATGGCTTATCTTTAATAAGTTTAAACGCATAACTTGCTACATGGCCTGAATATTCATAACCTGCGTGCGGTGCAATAATACTAATTATATCTCCCTCAACTGCCTCAGGCTCTGCCCTTTCAATAAAGCCGTCTACCATCTTTTCCAGCCGAGCCTTATCCTTTGGATAAAAGTATCCTGCCACTACCGGTTTTTGAACATCCTCAGCATAAGCGATATTGCTAAATAACAAAAGAAGCACAACGAATGCTACTCTGCCCATATGCCCTCTATCTTATTCTTACAAAACTTGCATTTTCCATCTTTTATATTATTTTCAACAACATTATACCCAATCCGCTCGATTAAAACCTTATAGCAGTAAGGGCAGTATGTTGTCTCACCCTTATGGCCTGGAACATTACCTATATATACATAGCGCAAGCCTGCTGCCTTTGCTATTTCCCCTGCTTTTTCAAGCGTAGATACAGGGGTAGGTGATAAGTTCTTCAGTTTATATGTAGGCCAGAAACGTGAAATATGAAGGGGTGTATCAGGTCCTAGGTTTTCCTTTATCCATAGGCAGGTCTGCCTTACATAGTCCATGTTGTCATTTAGTGTCGGTATTACTAGATAGGTGATCTCAGTCCAGACACCTTCCTCTTTTAGTATTTTAAGCGTTCGCAAAACATCCTGCCTGTTACCTAAGCTAATCTCATTATAAAACTTATCTGAGCCTTTTAAATCGATATTTGCAGCATCCAAATATTTACACAACTTCCTTAAGGGGCCTTCATTTATAAAGCCGGCTGAATGCATAACATTTTTTACACCAGACTCATGAGCCAGCTTTGCGGTGTCTAACATATACTCATAGAATATTGTTGGTTCGGTATATGTGTAAGCTATGGTAGGACAATTATTATCCCTTGCAAGCCTTACTACTCCCTCTGGTGGTACATTCTCATAAGGAACTTCTTCTGGGGAACTTTGAGATATCTGCCAGTTTTGGCAGAATTTACACGCAAGGTTGCAGCCTGCTGTAGCTATTGAGAATGATTTTGTTGAAGGCAGCACATGAAAAAGCGGTTTCTTCTCAATAGGATCTACATTCAGGGCGCAGGCCTTGCCGTATACAATAGAATATAATGTACCATCTCTGTTCTCTCTGGCCCTGCAAAAGCCTCTTCTTTTATTAGGAATAATGCATCTGCGTGGGCATAATATACACTGTACCTGCTGCTTATCTAATTTCTCATAGTACATTGCTTCTTTTAATGCAAAGGAGTCGTATTTTTTTGCAAGTAGGTCTGATGTAAAAAATGGTAAGATCTGGCTGGCTGCTATTATTGCAAGGAGTATTAAGATAGGAATGAGTATCTTCTTCATGGCAGGATATATTATACTGCAGAGAATGGATTTTGAAAAGAAAAAATTACCGGGTGGGCAGGCAACCACTACCTGCCCATTTGCTTCCCTGGCAAAGTACCCGGTAATAAAATAATT
>JABMRG010000038.1 GCA_013202935.1 Candidatus Omnitrophota bacterium | reverse complement strand
GTCTTGAAAAATGCTAAAAAATGCTATGGCTGCTTTTTATATCTATACCACTGCTGTCTATATCGCCAAAATAAAGCTTAAGCTGTTTCAAGGAACCAAGTATGATGTCTGCGTCTTTGAGGTGTTTCTTGGGGAGGGATGTTGCTACTGCGATACACCTTATGCCTGCTGCTTTGGCAGACTCAATTCCATATGGAGCATTTTCTATAACTATAGCATCTTCTGCTCTTATCTTTAATCTCTTAAGCGCCTCCAGATAAGGAGCGGGATGAGGCTTGCCCTTTTTCGTATCACCACCACAGACCATAACCTCAAACAGTCCTATAATATTAGCTGGAAGCATATTCTCAACATCTTGCCGCGGTGTTGCAGTAACAAGTGCAAGCCTGAAATCTTTCTTATAAAGAGCTAGCAATAAATTCTTTGTCTCTTTGAATACCTTAGGCCTGAATATAACTTCAAATATATTACTTCTTTCTTTAAAGACTTTATCGATAAGCGCAGGGGTAGGCATCTTTTCTGCCATGATTAAAAAATCTTTTGTCGATTTCCTCCAGCTCTCACCTTCTCTCCTATATACTTCATCTGCAGAAATGCTAAGGCCTAATGGCTTAAATGCCTTTTGCCAGGCCTCTACATGATAGCGCATGCTGTCCAGGAGCACGCCATCCATATCAAATATGACACACTCAACTGACATTGAATTTTTTGCGTGGGATAATAGTAAGCAGTATTAATCCGATAAGAAGGCAGGTAAACCAGAGGGCAACGAGTGCAATCTCACCCTGGGGAATAAGGAATCTCATATATTGCCTTATACCAGGATATGCGCTCGAGGCAAAAAAGCTAGTCCGTAAACCGTCTATAATACCATGACAGAGGATAGCAACAAGTAGATTCTTCCCTTTTATAAATAGAAGGGCAAATATTAGGCCCATAATCAGATTACCGCAAAATAAAAGAGTAGTGGCCTGCCAGGTGCTGTCTGGAAGAAAGGTAAAAGGCATGCGCCATATGGCATATATTAACGAGGAGTAGGCTATTGCCTTAAATTCACTCTTTTGTAATAACCTCTGCATCAGATATCCTCTGAATGCCGGCTCCTCGCACAAAACCTGTATCAATATCGACACCAGTATCCAGTATAAGCTATTGAAGAATACCATATCAGCTATCTTCTTTATTGGAAGAATAAGTTCTAGTATATTAAAGTAGTTCCCCAGTCCTAAGGCTGCGCCCGCTGATATGAGTGGCATCAAGACCGCCAGGAAAAGAAAGCGTAAGCTTATTTTCATCCTTACAAAAATATGATAGTACGCTATAGTACCTGCGAAAATAATGGTTATTAAGAATAGGTCTTCGTTCAAGAGAAGTATCTGCTTAGTATGCAGGCCCCAGACCAGTATAAATTCAAATAACAGAATTGCGCTTATTACACCGTATACCTTGAGTCTACGGTATGGATAAGCCTTAGAATATAATTCTATGAGGGGTTGCTTTCTTATGAAGAGTTGAAAAGCAAAAGCTAGAATACCGACAAGGAAAGGTATAAATAAAAGGGCTGAAGCGGCATTTCTATATGCCTTTAGCCAACTTGCAATAAAGGAGATTGCAAATATGCAGGCAACAAAAATCCAGACATCAACAAAACTTTTTTGCTTTTTTATATCCATTAAAAAGCGCCTTATCTATTACGGAAGATAATCAAAATTTATATTATTTAAACTCCGCGCTATGTTAGTCTTTGCATCCTTATTATGCTTCGATACAAGGCCTAGCATATTTTTCACAACCATGGTTTTTGGGTCTTGCTCTTTGGGCCGGCCGGTTCTAAGTTCGGGGAAGTTATTCGCATTGGCATAATTATTTATAAAGTGCTCCTCGCAGAAAGCAAGCGGCCTTATGATCTTAAGGCTCTCCCCTAGAAATACTTCCGTGGGTTCTACTGAGCCTACCTTACCATGGAAAAAAAGATTGAAGAATAATTCGACAGCTATATCGTCTTTATTGTGGCCCAAGGCTATCTTATTAAACCCTTTTTTCTTAGCTGCCTCAAGCAACACCGTATTTAGTTCTTCGGGCTTGCAGTCTCTCTTCTCAATTATATAATCGTAGTTATTATCCTCAAAGAACCGCTCCAATAGATTGCAGCGAGCGTTATCTAGGCCTCTATCAATATAGTAGGCGAGTATATCAAACTTTACTGGTAGCCTTCCCTGCTTATAACGTAACACCTGCAGCAGCGACAAACTGCTTCTGCCGCCTGAGACCGCAATAAGCACCCTATCGCCTTCCTTTATCATCTCATATGCGGCGATAGCTTTTCCTACCTTCTTTGAGAAGAAAAATTCACGCTTGCTTATTCTCGGATTCTTCTGTCTCATCAGTTGCTTCACCCTTAGAAAGCTCTCCCTTCACAAGCATGCTTACAGTCTTGCCGTCAGCTCTTCCTTTCGCCTTTGCCATTACCTCTTTTATAACACGCCCCATATCCTTAGCTGAAGAGGCGCCTGTCTCACTAATTGCTTCTTTTATAATAACAAGTAGCTCTTCCTGGTTAAGCTCTTCGGGAAGATAACTTTTCAGTACATTAAGCTCACTTGTCTCTTTTTCTGCAAGGTCAGCTCGATTACCCTTTTTAAACTCTTCTATTGAATCCTTACGCTGTTTTACCTGTTTCTTAATAATAACTATAATATCCTCATCCTTTAAGGCCTCTTTCTTTTCTATCTCGGCATTCTTGAGTGCTGCTTTTAAAAAACGTAATGTAGAAACTTTTATAGCATCTTTGCTTTTAAGAGCTCTTTTTAGATCATTGTCTATTCTTTCTATCAGCATTCTCTTTCTCCTTTACCGTGCAGCATATTTACGGGCAAGCGTAAAAACAAACAACCCCATCATAAAAGCTCCTACAAAGGCTTCTGATCCTGTCAACATCTGAAAAAGAGGTGCCAGTTTAGGAGTTAAATCTCCAAATCCTAAAGTCGTAAATGTTACTATGCTAAAATATATGTAATCCCAAAATCTCAAGGTAGAGGAACCGTAATCGAGCGGCACCTTCAATATATTAAGTGCAGTATATACAAAGCTGTATAAGAATATAATTGTTACTGAAGAGGCAATAACTCTATATGGTTTTTCCCCATAGCCGCAGAGAAAGGCCATAAGTAACGACGGTATATATGCGATCCTCCTCCTATGAAAAAGGTCTTTTCTCTCAAGCTGCTTCTCTTTAAAGGATGCCCAGCTTGCATCATCATACCTTCCCAGCACCATAAAATACTGTTTCAGGCTTCTATACGCTTCGCTTGCGGAGAGTGGGCCTGATTCATCTATGGGGGCCTTACCTGTAAAGCTAAATTTTGTAAGAAACTTTGCCTTCTCAAGTTTTACATGCCAAAACTTCACCCCTGTAATAGAGGCCTTCAAAAAATCTGCCTCCTGTAGATTGGCTTCAGCAAGATTTGAATTATTAATGCAGGCACTCCATAGGCGTGCGCCAGAGAGGTCACATCTTAAAAGATGCGTATCTTCAAAATCTATACTTGCAAGGTTTGCCCTATGCAGATTTGCCCCAGTCAAGTTCGCTCTTTTCAGGTTTGCTGCGGTAAGATCTGCACGGGAAAGGTCGGCTCCTGCCAGATCCACTTCTTCTGCGTCAATATTCTGCCATTGTGCGCTTTGAAACTCCAACCGCCTTAGATAGAGCCCTTTTATAGAACCGGAGCTATCGATATGCTCACTAAGGGTTTTTCTATAAGCCTCCCTATCATCAACATGGTCCCAGCAGTATGAAGAAAGGCTCAGTGCAATCTCTTTACAATCTTTATGCGTACATTTATTCATTGTCTCAACATAAAAATCAAGTAGACTCCATAGCCCATTAGAAGCAATCCGCCCTCGAGCCTACTTATCTTTAATCCCGTCTTTAATATGGGTGCTAACGCCAGTGTATATAAAAGCAAAAGTGGTAAACTTATCATCGTAATATTCGGGTCTATTGCCACAGGCCTTATTAGGCAGATAATACCTATTATACCTAATATATTGAATATATTGCTTCCTATAACATTGCCGATACTTATATCGCTCTCGCCGCGTATAGACGCAGCAACTGTGGTCGCAAGCTCGGGCAACGAGGTGCCTATTGCAACTACTGTCAATCCTATGACAAGCTCGCTTATTCCAAAATAGCTTGCCAGCCTAATTGAAGATCCGACCATAATATTAGCACCGAATAGAAGCCCTGCTAAGCCAACCAGGAGATATAAGAAGGCCTTATGTCTCGATATCTTTCCTGGTCTTTCTTCTGTTATATTTTTCGATTCAGCTTTGGCGCTTCTTACATAATAAAAGATAAAACCTAGAAAAGATACTAGTAATATAAGAGCCTCAGGCCTTGTAATCCTGAAGTCCAGGCAGATAATAAAAAAACCTAATGTAACAATAAAAAGTACTGGCAATTCACGGCGCAGAATAGATATGTTGATACTGATAGGCCTTATTAACGCAGCCAGGCCTAAGGCCATACCTATATTGCAGATACAGCTGCCTACTATATTACCAACCGCAAGCTCCCTACTTCCTCGTACTGTAGCAAGAAAACTGACAAAGAACTCAGGAGAAGATGTTGCAAACGCCGTGATTACAAGCCCTACAACAAGCGGTTTTATACCAAAGATACGAGCCGTATTAGAAGAACCCCTTATAAAGAACTCACCTCCAACAGAGAGTATCAGAATGCCTGCTATAAATTGTCCTATATTTGAAAGCATCTGCTATATTATATATCCCCCTCCATCTCCTGTCAAGGGGACGTTTCACCCGCTTACAACCTATTAGCCTGCAATGAGTTACGGCTTTGACCATTACACTTTTTCAAATAGACCATAAGGAGCATTATTGCTGCTGGTGTTACACCTGATATTCTCGAGGCCTGAGCTAAAGAAGCGGGCCTGACTCTGTTTAATTTCTCAACAATCTCACTTGACAGGCCAGATATGCGAGAAAAATCTATACCATTAGGAATTCTTATCTTTTCTATGTCCTGCATCTTCTGCATATCGGCAATCTGCCTTTTTATAAAACCATCGTACTTGATGAGCAGCTCTACTATCCTTTCATAATCGCAAGGTATATTATCAGCTATAATATCGAGTTGCTTCAGGGCCTGGTATTCAATCTTGGGCCTGCGTAGAAGTTCGGCTGCAGAAATAACTTTATTCAATGCTGGAGTGCCGAGCTCTTCTAACCCTTTATTTATAGAAAGTGTGGGCTTTATACGTGTATTCTTAAGTTCTTCAATTGTTGAATCTATAATATCTCTTTTAGACTCTGTTTTCTTAAAATCATCTTCACTTACAAGGCCCACTTTATAGCCATATTTTCTCAAGCGCAGGTCAGCGTTATCTTCGCGTATCGTCAACCTGTATTCTACTCTTGATGTAAACATGCGATATGGTTCAGTCGTACCTTTTGTTATAAGATCATCGATAAGTACACCTATGTAGCTTTCTCGCCTGCTTAAAACAAGGGGTTCTTTTCCTATTGACTTTAGAGCAGCATTTATTCCTGCTACCAATCCCTGGCTGGCCGCTTCTTCGTAACCGGTTGTGCCATTGACCTGTCCAGCGAGATATAACCCTGCTACTCTTTTTACCTGTAGCGTTGCAAAAAGCTGCGTCGGCTGCACAAATTCATATTCAATACCATACCCTGGCCTTATGATCTCTGTATTTTCTAAGCCCTCTATAGAATGGAGCATATCATTCTGCACATCAATGGGTAAGCTTGTTGAAAGTCCATTTGGGTAATACCAGTCTGTATCAAGGCCTTCTGGTTCTAAAAATACCTGATGTCTCTGCCTATCTGGAAATCTCACAATCTTATCCTCAATAGAGGGGCAGTATCTTACGCCTGTTGACTTTATAATACCTGTATAGAGAGGCGAGCGATCTAGACTACCCCCTATTATTGAATGTGTCTTAGGATTGGTATAAGCAATGTGGCAGAGTGCCTTGTTTTCTAACGTAGCCGTAGTCTTGAAAGAAAAAGGAATAGGTTTGTCATCTCCTGGTTGCGGTCTTAATTTATTAAAATCTATTGAATCCTTTTTGATTCGTGGCGTTGTGCCAGTCTTGAGTGTAGACATCTCAAGGCCGAGTCTTTTTAAAGAGCTGCTAAGTTCTTTAGAAGCCTCTTCTCCATATCGTCCACCTGAATGATGCTTGAGCCCGATATGTATAAGTCCATTAAGAAAGGTACCTGGCGTCAAAACTATAGCGTGCGCTCTAAAAGTATGGGCTTGTTTGGTCTTTACACCACAAACCCTATTATTCTCTACTACGATATCTACTGCTTCATCTTCAATCACCTCAAGGTTAGATTGTGGTAAGATTGCATCTTGCATATAGTGTGAATACTTATGACGGTCTATCTGTGCGCGTGAAGACCAGACAGCAGGCCCGCGGCTTCTGTTTAACATACGAAAATGTATAGCTGTAGCATCAGCTGCCTTTGCCATTTCACCACCTAAAGCATCTATCTCTTTTACAAGTTGGCCTTTGCCAACTCCGCCTATAGATGGGTTGCACGAAACCTCTGCTATCTTTTCAGTATGCATAGTCAAGAGAGCAGTTTTAGCTCCCAGACGCGCTGAGGCTAATGCTGCCTCGCACCCTGCATGTCCTGCTCCTATAACGATAACATCGTATTTTTCCATAGATAAAATTACCGGGTAGTTTACTATAAGCATGGGGACACTTCACTTACTACTTGCATGGGGACACTTCACTTACTTTACCATGTATTAAGTCAATGTGAAGTGTCCCCAGTATTAGACTGTGAAGTGTCCCCAGTGTTTAATGAAAAAGTGTAATGGTCACAACCATAACTCTTTGCTATCAAATAGGTTGTAATCGAGTGAAACGTTCCCTATTTAATGAAAGGGTGAAACCAAACACTTCAATGAATTTCTTACCTGATTGGCTCCCTGAGCCAAAGGCGAAGGAAACGTTCCCTATCCGACGCTTTGGGCTAGGATTATAGCCTCAGCGATCTCCCTCATACTGCGGCGGGTATTCATGGCCAATCTTTGGATCTTCTTAAAGGCCTCATCTTCTGAATGCCCCTGGGTCTTCATAAGTATGCCCTTAGCGCGTTCTATCAGCTTGCGGGCCTCAAGCTCTTCCTGCACAACCTTAGTCTTTACCAGAAGCTGTGCATTCTCGATAACGATTGCCGCCTGATTTGCTACAGTAGATAGAACATCTATCTCTGATTTTGTGAACTTGTGTGGTTTTGCAGTATAAAGGTTTAACACTCCTATAGCTTTACCTTTAACTTGTAAAGGAACGCATAGAAGAGAGCATAGACTCGCTTTTTTTGCTATATCAATATTAATATAGTTAGTATCCTTACGCACATCCTTAACAATCATATGCTTGCCAGTTAAGACTACCTTTCCTGCAACGCCCTCTCCTAGTCTTAAACTGGGTTTTTTATTATAAGCATCAATTATAGACTGAGTAGCTTTTACACTCAATTTCTGACCCTTCTCATCCAGAAGCATAAGAGAACATATCTTGGAATCCATTACTTCTGCCGTTACTGTAACTATAAGTTTTAATATGTCCTCAAGGTATAGCGTAGAGGTTACTGCTTCACTTATCTTTGATAAGGTCTCTATCTGTTTCTTATAAGATGAGCTCTTTTTAGTAGTCTTCTTAGTGGTCTTTTTATTTGTCATGATAATTTAAAATTTAACCTCCATTGCACGTGGCGGACATGCCGGAACGCATAGCTCACAAGCAATACATTCGTTTATATCAAATATTACCTCCATAGTCTTTCTATCAACACGCAATGCATCGGTAGGGCATACCGCAATACACGCCCCGCAATGAGTACACCTCTTCTCATTTCTCTTTACATCTCTGCTTAGGGTCTGAACCTTTATTCCCTGTCTCTGTAGGAATTTTATGCCATCGGCATACTCTTTATCCTTACCGCTAAGCTCAAGAACCATAACCCCTTCTTCATTAGGTATAATCTTGGCCTGCAATATATTGAATACGAGATTATAATCCTTAACAAGGTGGTATGCGATAGGCTTATCTATCAGCTTATGAGGGAAATGCAATACAATTCTTTTCTTTTTCATAGTGTTACTCCATTATATATAAATTCTAACTATATATCAACTAATTTTATCCTGCCCCATGCTCCGAACGTATTATCAAATATGATAAACACTCCTTTAATGCCGTCTATTCCTTTTGCGTAATTAATAGCCTTATCGATGTCTCCTTCTTCCTTCACCCTATTACATATAGAAGTAGCTGCAGCATCTGCCAACAAGGTTGAGGAA
Source organism: Candidatus Omnitrophota bacterium (assembly GCA_013202935.1). GTDB lineage: Bacteria > Omnitrophota > Gorgyraeia > JABMRG01 > JABMRG01 > JABMRG01. The sequence continues at coordinate 4,967 of JABMRG010000038.1, read as the reverse complement.
GAAACAACAACTGCAGCGTCTGCTCTTCCGAAACTTAAGCTGTGCCCAACAGTTGCGCTAGAAGTACACACTCCACAAGGAGTATCCTTCGGGGATATATTCAGGGCGATTTTTTCGCTAAACTTAGACTTTCCGGCATAGACACCTATAAGCCGTGGGCGCTCTGATGATATGAATATATCACCGCCGTTTTCAACAATGACCTGGCTACTCTGCTTTAGTAGGTCTTTTCCTACTCTTTCCGCGAATGCGCCGGCAACAGCAGCCATCGGGCCAACGCCTGTTTTTTTAGCAGCATCTGCCATGCCCTTGACAATCCCGGGAGCAGAAGCCTTACTATCTAACGGCTCTATAGCAGCCTTAAAGCCCGGGTGGAGCTTGATGTAATCTTCCAGCTCTTGCCTTAATCCCAATACAGAAACTTCAGCCTCCCTGCTTAGATCTTTATCGCAAGAGACAAAAAGATCTGTCTCTTCTACGGTCACCCTGAATGAAACAAGGTCATCAGACTGCGTATAGCTTCTGTAGGTACGTGGCTCATACATTATTTTTTGGGCTTGCCCATGGTAACGCGGACATGGTGCCTCTTCTCATCACTAAAGTCAGGAATGAGATTGGACTTCATCTTCTTTCCGTCAACAACAACCTCTGCTATGCCTTGTGAAACATAGCGGGGGTTTACTACCTCTATACTATAATAGGCATTGCGGAAGTTTCTCTTTACCTTAAACAGCCTCCAGCGATTAGGTATGCAGGGAGATATAAGTAGGCCTTCATAAGTCGGCTTTATTCCTAGTATCTCCTCTGTCATTACCTTAAACATCCAGTAACCGGACCTGTTATACCAGGAGTTCTTGGAATTGCCATTTGTAGAGGCATCCGGGCCGTCTATATATTCACATGAGACAAATGGCTCAAGTTTGTATATATCAGACTTATGGGATTTGTCTACAGGATTCAACTTTGTATATATACTCCACGCCTCATGCGCACGGCCAAGCATTGTCTCAGCCCATATAGTCCAACAGGCTGCCTCGAGATTCACTCCTCCATTCTCCATAACACCTGGTGGAAGTTTACTCAATGTTCCTATGTCCTCTTCAAATGCCTCAAACGAAGGCGAGACCATAATGGGGCCATGCTCTCTATAGAGTTCTTTTCTTATCTTATCCATTATCCCGGAAGCCTCTTTTCCATCAGATAAACCTGACAGTATGGACCATGCCTGTGTATCTAGAAATAATCGCGCATTCTTTCCTTTAGACACACCTATTCCCTTGCCACTATAAGATATGGCCCTTATAAATCTGTCTTCATCCCATGCTGCCTTTCTTATCCGGTCTTTGAGCTTTTTCAATTTGCTTTCGTAATCGGTTGCAAGCTTTTTATCCTTTTTTATTTCGCATACAGTAATAAATTCTGAAAGCAGGTATGCGAGGAATTGCCCCAGCCATACAGACTCTCCCTTACCATCTCTTGAGACTCCATCGAGCTTGGTTATATAGTCGCCATTAAGCATAGGTGGAAGGCCTTTTTTACCTATAGAGTTAAGGACCCTCTCCAGTATATTAACAGAATGTATAAACAGGCTTTGTTTAGACCCGTCCTGGAATTTTGGTTCTTCATCCAGTATAGAAACATCTTTTGTCTCTTTTAGGTATTCGCATAGGCAATAGATAAACCAGAGGGGTATCTCAAGTGACTCTGACCTCCTGCCTTGCTGGGTCTTCGGTTCCCATTCAGATATAACTGAGCCATCTTCAAATTGTTTCTCTGCCACATCCATAAGGAGTTGACGATAATATTTTGGGTTAACAGAAAGAAAGATAAGCCCATTCACAAGAAAGTCTTTAAAGCTTACCAGGCCCTTTGGATAATAAGTAGAGCCAAAAGATGAAAGGCCAGCTGATACTGCCTGGTAACGGAACCATTTGTTACAAAGTATATTTGCTCCTTCATCAGGTGTTGTTATATTAAAATTGTTCAATCTTATTGTCCAGCGATGGCAGGCCCTTGAAAACTCTTCTTCTACCACCTTTATATTCTTATACTTCTTTATAATGGCCTCTGCCTTCTTTTGTTCATCACATATACCTACAGTAAATAAGAACTCTTTCTCGCCATGCGGCGGTAATTCTATATCTATATGCATAGCTGCGGCCGGGTCATTATACCTTCCTTCTTCACCAAAACACATCCCTTTCTCAACGCACCGCGGGTTTGAGGCATCACGGTATGAGCCTAGAAAGAAGTCTCTTCCGCAGGTATAAGTCGATACCTTATGGTTGGCAGAGTGGAATGCATATTCAGAATCCGCTGTTTTTGCGAATATGGCTGAAAGCTCATTATTGTAAGAAGTATCGACAAAGAGCTTATCGTATTCTCTATTGCCGGATGGCTTTCCAAAATCCCATTCTAAATAACTGAATATGCTAAGCGACCTATCTTCATCACTGACATTTCTGATACGCATCTGCCAGATTTCTACCGGTTCATCTGCTGCAACATAATATATGAGGCTTGAAATAATACCATTATTCTTGGAGGTTATATTTGTATAACCTATACCATGGCGCACTTCATAGAACTCAGGGCTCTTGCAAACAGGCTTCCATGTGGCAGACCAGAACTCCTGAGTCTTGTTATCCCTTATATATACAAACTTACCAAGGCTGCCCCCCTGAAAATCCTGGTGCCACCTTGTTGTGCGGTTTCCTATTCCACCTTTAAAGCTCATGCCTGTGCCTGCCTGAGATATAGCCATGCCATAATTCCCGTTGGTAAGCGTATTATACCAGGGTGCAGGCGTCTCAGGATTATTTATTACAAACTCTGAACCATCATATAGAAAAAAACCATATCTTGTGCGAAATATCTCCTTTATCTTACCAAGCGGAAGGAGGAGCTTCGCCATATGTTCGATCTTCTTCTTTGGTTTCTGTTTCAGTTTTCCCTTAGGCTTAGCCTTTGCCTTGACTTTAAGCTTCGGCTTCTGTTTCGCCTTCGGTTTTGCTTTCTTGGCCTTAGGCTTCGCCTTTTTCTTTGTTACCTTTTTCTTCTTAACCTTCTTTGCCATGCTCTCTCCTTGTTTTTGCTTTTTAAACTACTATATTTACCAGTTTTTTAGGAACTATTATAAATTTCCTTATATCTTTGCCGTCTATCCAGTTTTTAATCTTCTCATCAGACAAGACCTTCTTTTTAAGCTCATCCTCAGATATGTCTGGTAATGTCTCTACCTTAGAACGTAGTTTTCCATTTACCTGGACAGGTAATACCAGCATATCCTCTTTTGCCTTGTTCTCATCAAAAACCGGCCAGCCATAATTAAATAGACTCGGCTTATTTCCCAGTCTTTCCCATAACTCTTCTGCTATATGCGGAACAAAAGGCCCAAGCAGACAGACAGTGGTCTGAGTCGCTTCACGGACTATAGCCAGGTCACCCTTATCCAGTTCATCATAAGTAGCATTTACAAGTTCCATTATAGCGCTTATTGCAGTATTAAATTTAAAATTTCCTTCGATATCATTGGTAACTTTTTTTATCGTCTGATGGATCTTCCGCTCAAGGCCTTTACTCTCCTGCTCTTTGCTGCCTGAGCCTTGGCCCTGCTTACTTACTTTATCGACAAGCCTCCATAACCTGCCTAAGAAGCGATACGCACCTTCAACAGCCCTGTCGTTCCACTCTGCATCTTTTTCAGGAGGGCCGATAAAAAGCGTATAGAGCCTTACAGTATCAGCCCCATACTTTTCAATAAGACCATCTGGCGAGACTACATTGCCCTTTGACTTTGACATCTTGGCGCCGTCTTTTATAATCATGCCCTGAGTAAAGAGCGCGCCAAAAGGTTCTTTAAAACCTAAGTATCCAGCATCATGTAAAACCTTTGTTATAAACCTCGAATATAAAAGATGCAGGATTGCATGCTCTACGCCTCCAATATACTGATCAACAGGAAGCCACTTATTCACCAATTTGCTGTCAAAAGCTTGTTTTTTATCATTAGGAGACAGATACCTCAGATAATACCAGCTTGAATCAACAAATGTATCCATGGTATCAGTCTCACGCTTTGCCCTTTTACCGCATTTTGGACATTTTGTATTTATAAACTTCTCTGAATCTGCTAAAGGAGATTGACCGTATGGCTTAAATTCTATTTTTTCAGGCAAGAGCACAGGAAGTTCTTTTTCAGGCACACCTACAATTCCACATTTATCACAGTAAATAATAGGAATAGGTGCACCCCAGTATCTCTGGCGTGATATAAGCCAATCACGGAGGCGGTAATGAATGGCTTTTTTGCCAATCTTTTTCTTCTCCATCCAATCAGCAATTTTCCCCATTGCCTCTCTGTTGCCTTGTCCGTTAAACTGATCGGAATTTACCATTACACCATCTTCTATATATGCGCATTCCATCGCATCAGCTTCAAGATGGGTCTTTGGATTATCTATAACAACTTCGATTGGTAATTTATACTTTTTTGCAAACTCAAAATCCCTCTGATCATGTGCGGGAACAGCCATAACAGCACCTGTTCCATATTCCATAAGAACATAATTGGCTATCCAGAGAGGTATCCTTTTTCCATTAACAGGGTTTATGACATACCTTTCTGTATCATAGCCTTCTTTTTGAGCACTTTCATCCAAACGATCTGATCTTCTCTGAGCCAAAAATCTTTCATTTTCGTGGCGCACCGCATCCTCATGCGAATGACCTTTCAAAAGTTGATCAACCATAGGATGCTCTGGGGCTAATGCCATATATGTTGCGCCAAAGATCGTATCTACCCTGGTTGTATAACATGTCAGCGTCTGGTCTGTTCCGTCTATTTTAAAATCTATATTAACTCCCGTGCTCCTTCCTATCCAGTTGGTCTGCATTATTTTGACCCTATTAGGCCAGTTATCCAAAAGTTTTATATCATCAAGAAGCCTCTGTGCATAATCTGTAAT
>JABMRG010000037.1 GCA_013202935.1 Candidatus Omnitrophota bacterium | reverse complement strand
GTATTGATGGCACAGCAGGTAACAGAGACAGTAATTGATGAGACAGGCCAGACTCAGACCGGAAAAACAGGTATAGGGTCAGTCAAGAGCCTACTTAAGGATTTCTTAAGCAATGCCAATGCGAGAGAGGCTATTCAGAAACTTACAAACCATGATGGAGAGTTTACAAACTTGCAGGATATAAACAGCGATGACTTTAAACTCTTAGTCGGTCAGATGCAGTCACTCTACAGGATACGATCACTTGCTGAAAAGGATGAGACCCTTGCTGAAATAATAAAGGCAGCAGATGTAAAAGAGCTATTAGAAAAGCTTTTCAGCATAACAGATGCAAGCGGCGCGATCATATCCGAACAAAAGGCGTTGACTATAGAGAATACCAAGCAAAAGAGAATAATCTTTGAAAGAATAGCTGATGATAGGGTAGAAGGTTTTGATGTTGTAAACCACCTTACTAGTGTACTCCTGTTTAAGGTTCCGTTTGAAGAGGCATTTAAAGAATTATTGGCAAATGGAGAGAATATTACACTTGCGGACAGAGGTGAACTTACAGACAGGGGAAAACCAGCACTTAAGCTCCTGGAAGAGATAGCATTTTTACATTATTACTCCCAAGAGCTGGGCATGGACACGCTCTTAAGCCAAGAAGAGTTTGTAAAAGCCATGATTAAAGGCATGGCAGCACTGGTAACATTATCAAAGAGCCAGGGAGATGAGTATTTCTCCTGGCATATCGCACCTGACACAGAATTAAGCCTTGATAATCAGGACCATCTTAGCACCTTACGTTCTCTTGGGCTTTTATCAGCAGTAATAAACCAGCATAGCAATTATCAGCAGTCTGGAAATGATGAAGTAGGTATTAATGCTGTTAAAGAGATATCCAAGAATATGACAAGCCTGCTTCAGGCATATAGAAAGAAGGGCATAGTAGAAGGGGTAGAGGATCATATTGGTATAGGCAGCCCTCATTTCTTACCACTCTTAAGCCAGGCACTTTACAATTGCACATTCTTAAAAGAACGCCCAGCCGTTGATATAGAGGAGAGGCTCAAGGAGCTTATGGCAATAACAGATGCTGAGATTAATAAGATAAGAGAATTAAAACAGCAGCATAATCTTGCAGCAGAAGTAAATGTGCTTAACCCAGATCCTTCCGGGCTCTCATCTGTTGAGTATGATTTCTTGCTTACCAGAGATTTTATAAGGGTTGAGAGAGTAATTGCCAGCCAAAAAGCTGCAGAGGAAGAGACTTTTACAAATGCTGATATTATGGATGCTATGGCTGAGATAGGAATAGGTGCCATAGAAAGATTGGGGCTTGGTACTTCTGCTTATACTGATCCTAATGCTGCACCTGATGTTGTCTTAAGGCTACTTGCAGAAGTAAAAGTAAGGAACAAGTTAACCTCAAGCCAGATTGACGAGGCAATAGATAATCTGGCAGCCATAGATAGCGGCCAGTTGGGGTCTCTAATACGGCAAATGGTGAACTCATCAAGAAAGACTACTACAACCGCATCTGCTAAGGGATCTCTAAGTACAGCATCCCTTGATGATTCATCTACAACAACTTCTGAACAGGACTACTGGAGATCTGCAGTTGGCGCAGCAGTAGCCCAGGTAACACTCGATAGCGAAGAGTCAGATAATGAAGAAGTCTACAATATGCTTTTAAATGATGACTTTAGATTCTTATTTAATAAAGACGAACCATGGCTTTCTATTAATCAGTCTATGTGGGACTTTATGTATAGCATTGCGCACGAGTCAATAGGCGCTGGATTAGTATGGGAAAACTCTACTGAATATTTAGAATCTGTAAGCAATGTCAGGGATATGATGACAACTTATGCGGATACTTTTTATACATATGTCTCTGATTCCGGAATGATGAATATAACATCAGTTTCTGCGACAGATTTTACAACCGCGTTATGTTATGCGGAGAGTACGCCTGATAGGCGAAGTATAGCAGCCATACTATTCGGATTTGCACTCTTGATAGACAGAGACCAGATACCGCATATAAATATTGATACAGGCAGTGGTGGTATGATTACATTGACTCAGACTATTCAGCTTGGCGAGATTGAACTGAACCTGCAAATCGAAATAGATATTGTCAAAAATACTGCCATAGTATCACTCTGGCAAGGGTTGCATCCTCTTCTCTCCTCATCAGATAACTTCGGAGATGATTCAACCGCAGGTAAGATTATACGCCAGATAGT
>JABMRG010000036.1 GCA_013202935.1 Candidatus Omnitrophota bacterium | reverse complement strand
TCATAGCATTCAGCCTGGATACACTCTTTTTTGGAGAGAAACTGAAGCAGGAACTGAAGGGTATAGGTAAAGCATGAAGTTAAGAATAGAATCAATAAAGAATAGGCTTAAATCTAACCTTTCTGACCTGCTCAAAAGAATAGAGATAACCCATAAGCTGGATTATGGCAAGTCTGATATCTACCTGCATGATAATATACGTTTGGCATCATGCAAAAGAGAGCCTGATACTATCAGGTGGATAGAAGACTTCAAGAAAGATGATATAGCCTTTGATGTAGGTGCTAATATCGGCGCCTATTCCCTGGTGATGGCGAAAAGGATAAGAAAAGTTTATGCTTTTGAGCCTTCTGTTTTCACATTCAATACACTAATAAAAAATATACATACCAATAAAGCTGTAAATATAGTTCCTTTAAATATAGCGCTTTCGCAGCATAAGAGGCTGGGGACATTTGTATATTCTTCAACAAGCCTTGGCAGTTTGATGCATAGACTTGATGGAAATATGGAAGGAAGTGCCTATGAACAGCAGATACTCTCATATAGCATAGATGAGCTTATAGATGATTTTAAGATAGAACCGCCTCAGCATATAAAGATAGATGTTGATGGGACAGAATTTGAGATTTTAAAAGGTGCAGCCAAAACGATTTCAGGGGAAGGTTTCAACTCACTGATAGTTGAGGCGGATGCTAAAAATAATGAGATGTTTGACTATCTTAAATCACTAGGCTTTCAAAAAGAGGCAAAATACAATATAGACGATGCTACAAGGGGCAACTATCTTTTTACGAGGTAAAAGTTTATGAAAATAATCGCTATTATACCGGCACGTATGGGATCGACCCGTTTTCCGGGAAAACCGCTTGCTAAGATACTTGGTAAGCCCATGATAGATCACGTCTATTCTAGAAGCAAGGCCTGCAAAAGACTGGATAGTGTTTATATCGCTACTCCGGATAAGAAGATAAGGGATTACTGTAAAAAGAGCAACATGGATGTTATTATGACAAGCCACAAGCACAAGAGGGCATCTGACAGGGCAGCTGAGGCTATGCTGAAGATTGAAAAAGAGACAGGCCAAAGAATAGATATAGTAGTTATGATACAGGGTGATGAACCGATGATTGCACCTTCGATGATAGATAAAGCCCTTAAACCCCTGATAAAAGATAGAAAAATATTGATAACCAATCTTATGGCCCCCATAGAATCAAGGCAGGAACAGGACGATCCCAACCAGGTTAAGGTGGTAGTCGATAAGAGCAATTTTGTGCTCTATTTTTCAAGAGAGCCTATCCCCTCATGGAAAAGGGGTGCCAAAAAAGTTCCTATGTATAAGCAGGTCCCTATAATACCCTTTAGAAGGAATTTTCTTTTAGAATTTAACAAACTTATCCCTACTCCACTTGAGATAGTAGAGTCAGTCGATATGCTAAGAATAGTTGAGCATGGGTATAGGTTAAAGATGGTTCCTGTCTCTTTTGGTACGCATGCCGTAGATACATTAAAGGACCTAAAGATGGTAGAAAGAATAATGAAGAGCAGCAAAAAAGTGAGGCTATAATGGATAAGGATAAACTATTACGTGTAGGTATAGCAGGGTATGGTGTAGTTGGCAAGAGGCGCCGTATGCATATTGACCAGCATCAAAGCCTGCAGACAGTGGCAGTATGTGATAGAAAATTTCGTGAATCGGGCGTTATGGCTGATGGTGTAAAATCTTTTACGAATTATAAGGAGCTTCTTGATGAAAGTCTCGATATCCTCTTTGTATGCTTACCCAATTACCTTGCTGCTGAGGCAACAATCGCAGGCTTAGAAAAGGGGTTGCATATTTTTTGTGAAAAGCCTCCAGGTAGAGATGTCGCTGATATAAGAAGAGTCATTGATGTTGAAAAAAGACATCCAGGCCAATTATTGAAATACGGTTTTAACCACCGTTACCATGACTCTGTGCGTGATGCACTTAAGATAGTGAAGTCCGGTGAACTTGGTGAGATTGTCAACCTGCGTGGTATCTATGGAAAGAGTAAGATTATCACTTTTTCCGGTGATGGTGCCTGGCGTGCAGAGCGTAAATATGCCGGTGGAGGTATCCTGCTTGACCAGGGCATACACATGGTAGACCTGATGCGCCTCTTCTGCGGCGATTTTAGGAAGGTCAAGAGTTTTATATCAAACGAGCACTGGAATCATGATGTTGAGGATAATGCATATGCGATTATGCAGGATGATAAAGGCCGTATTGCGATGCTCCATTCAAGCGCTACGCAGTGGCAGCACCGCTTTAGCCTTCACATAGCATTGACAAAAGGATACCTTGAGTTAAGGGGTATACTATCCGGTTCAAAGAGCTATGGTGTAGAAAGGCTTGCAATCGGCAGGCGCAGTCATGAGTCTGATACAGGCAGCCAGCATGAGGAAGTAATATCATACCTGGAAGATAATTCATGGCGAGACGAAATCTATGAATTTGCGGATAACATTATTAATAGGAACGGGGTTCAATATGGTGGAAGCAAAGATGGACTGGAGACCATGAAGCTGGTCTATCGTATCTATTATGCTGACCCCCAATGGAGAGATGCTTATGGCATCAATAATCCCGATGAAGAGGAACTTATAAAACAAGAGGATAAGATATGAATGATATGAAAACCTTATTTAAAGAGGCGCGAGACATAAACCAATTCTCAAAAAGTTATTTTAGGTACATGTTTGAGCTGCTGAATCAGCTTGATACAAAAAAAATAGCAGAGGTTATAAGAGAGTTTGAAAGGGCACGTAAAAATAAGAATACAGTATTTTTTATAGGAAACGGTGGTTCGGCCTCTACCGCCTCGCACATGGCAAATGACCTTGGCCTTGGCATGCGGGTAGATGAAAAACTGCCCTTTAAGGCCATGTCTTTGACCGATAACGTATCTTCCATAACTGCCATTGCAAATGATTCAGGCTATGAGAGGATATTTATACGTCAGCTCAACCTCTATTACAAACCAGGAGATAGATTAGTGGCTATTTCAGCAAGCGGCAACTCTCCCAATGTAGTAGCTGCTGCTGAATGGGTCAGGAGGCGAAAAGGAAAGGTTATAGGCCTTGTTGGCTTTGATGGAGGAAAGCTAAGAAAGTTGAGTGATATCTGCATCCATGTCAAGACCTCTAAAGGCGAATATGGCCCTGTTGAGGATATACATATGATACTCGATCATCTTATTTATACATGGCTCTATTTTAAGAGGCGAAAAGGATAAGGCCAGATGAAACCACTTTCTGATGAGAAGATATTAATAAGCACCTCTTCATTCGCAGTGATGGATAATGAACCGCTGGATATGCTCAAGAATGCAGGCTGCAGGGTAGTAGATAATCCTTATAAGCGTAGATTGACAAAGCCTGAGATAGAAGAATTATTAGCCACTGGCATAACAGGTATTATTGCCGGGCTTGAGCCTCTTGATAAAGAGGTATTATCCAAATCGAATCTTAAGGTCATTTCACGATGCGGCTCAGGCCTATCAAATGTTGACCTTGATGCAGCCAAGGATTTAGGAATAAGAGTCTGCTATACACCCGATGGCCCTGTATCGTCAGTCGCAGAGCTTACTATAGGTGCTATGCTCAGCCTGCTGCGTATGATACCGCTTATGGACAGAGAACTTCATGATGGCAGGTGGTCCAAGAAAACAGGGAACCTGCTTGAAGGAAAAACGGTTCTAATAGTAGGTTTTGGAAGGATAGCAAGGCGCCTAAAAAAGTTGCTTGAACCTTTTAATGTAAGGATACTGGTAGCTGACCCTTTTCTTAAAGAAAAGATTGAAGGCATATCTGTGATACCTCTTGAAGAGGCATTACCTCAAGCTGATATCATAAGCATTCACGCCAGCGGCGAAGGAACCATTATAGAAGAGAAGGAATTAGGCCTGATAAAGCCAGGTGGACTATTATTGAATGCAGCACGCGGCACCCTTGTGGATGAGAAGGCCTTGATAAAGGCCTTGAGAGAGAAGAGAATAGCTGGTGCATGGCTCGATGTCTTTGAAGAAGAACCTTACAAGGGCCCTTTAACTAAGTTTGATCAGGTTATGCTCACCCCACATGTTGGTTCATATACTGCTGAATGCCGCAAAAAGATGGAGACAGAAGCGGTTGAGAATTTAATAGAGGCATTTAAGAAAATAAAGGAAGGTAAGAGATGAAGATAGATTTTAGAGGTAAGACAGCCCTTGTTACAGGGGGGACACGTGGTATTGGTAAGAGAATAGCAGAGGACCTTAAATCTGCAGGTGCCAGGGTTATTGTTACAGGGACAAAGGCCAAGTCTGGGCTCAAGTTCAAATACTACAAGGTAGATTTTACAGACCCTGATAGTACAGATAGGTTTATAAAAGAGCTCAAGGGCCATAAGAGAATAGATATATGTATAAACAATGCCGGCATTAGCAGGATAGATAATATAGAAAAGACAAAGGTAAAAGACTGGGATGATATTGTTGCTGTAAATTTAAAGGCCCCATTTCTGATTACACGTGCGATAAGTAAGATAATGAAGAAAAACAGGTATGGGCGTATAGTAAATATATCTTCTATCTACGGGCATATAAGTAAGGCCAAGAGGTCTATCTATTCAACGACTAAGTTTGGAATAAGAGGCCTTACTGTAGCCGCTTCAAATGAACTTGCAAAATATGGGATACTGGTCAACTCAGTATCTCCTGGTTTTGTTGACACGGATATGACAAGGAAGATATTGGGTGCCAAAGGTATGAAAAAGGTTAAAGGCCAGATACCCGCGGGAAGATTAGCAACTCCTAAGGATATATCTACTCTGGTACTTTTCTTAGCAAGCGATCTGAATACTTATATAACAGGCAAGGATATTATAGCAGATGGTGGATATGTTGATGTCTAAGAAGCTTCTGATTAAATCCAGGCTAAAAAACTATGAGGTCAGTTTTGTAGATGGCCTTGCTGAGCCTATCAAGGCCTCTGTAAAGAGAGGTGATTTTTTATTCATAGATGAGAAGGTCGATAAGCTATATGGGGAAAAGCTTAGGGGGCTCTTTGCAGAAGGATCTATTATAGCCCTTGATGCGAGCGAGCAGAATAAGACAATTGATAATTGCTACAGGCTCATAGAGTCTCTTATAGAAAAGAATATCCGTAAAAATAATACTATCTTCGCATTAGGAGGAGGCGTTATAGAGGATATAGCAGGCTTTATAAGCAGTGTTATATATAGAGGTATTGACTGGATATTCTGTCCCACAACACTACTGGCACAGGCTGACAGCTGTATAGGCTCAAAGACATCTATAAATATGGGTAAGTATAAGAACCTATTGGGTTCTTTCTACCCGCCTTCAAAGGTCTTTATAGATACAGATTTTTTAAAGAGTCTGCCTCAAAAAGAGCTTAAGTCAGGTATTGGTGAGATGCTCCATTTTTTTCTTATAGATGGCAATAAGAGACTGGCAGAGACCCTGATGGCCGATTATAATGACCTCTTAAGTTCTCCAGGGGATTTGAAAGAATATATAATTGCCAGCCTTAAAATTAAAAAGGAAATTATTGAGATTGATGAGCTGGATAGGGGCGAGAGAAATCTCTTTAACTATGGCCATACCTTTGGACATGCCATAGAGACAGTCACCGGATATGCCATAAACCATGGCCAGGCAGTAACCATGGGAATGGATATAGCGAATTATCTGTCACTAAAGCTCGGGTACATAGATAAGAAGGCCTTTGATGATATGCATAAGATCCTAGATAAGAATATCCCTGATTTTAAACTCGAAGAAGATCATATTGATGATTATCTTAAGACACTCTCAAGGGATAAGAAGAATATAGGAAAAGAGTTAGGATGCATACTTACTAAGGGGCATGGTAAGATGATGAGAATGCAGATACCTATGGATGGCAAACTTAAAAGTATAATAAAATCTTATTTTGAAGAGTCAGGTAGCCATGCAGAAGATATTAGTTGAAGAGTTCTGGAAGATAAGGGCCAAGCACTATAATAACCTGGAGTGGGCCAAAAGGGGTGATTACCTGCATAAGGTGATAGATGCGGGTGAGTTCCATGAGGATGATATAATACTTGATGTTGGAACAGGCACAGGCATTGTTTCACACGTCCTATCGCCACTCGTAAAAGAGATTATTGGTATCGATATATCAGATGATATGATGCACAAGACCTTGAACAAACGGGCAAAAAATGAGAAATTTGTGCATGGCGATATACGCAATGTGAGTTTTAAGGAAGGCACATTTAATAAGGTTGTTGCAAGGATGGTATTTCACCATATATTGGAAGATACCCAGGGTGCTATGGACCAGTGCTATAAGGTACTTAAGCCCGCAGGCAAGGTGGTCCTATCAGAAGGTATCCCTCCTACTGAAGGGGTGAAGAAGTTCTATATAGATATGTTCAAACTGAAAGAGGAACGTTTTACCTTCATGGAAGAAGACTTAAAAGTGCTGCTTGAAAAGGCAGGGTTTCGCAATATCAGGACAATTATTCACTGGTCAAGAGGCTGCAGCATAAGAAACTGGTTGAGAAATAGCGACCTGGACCAGGATATACAGGATGAGATTTTCAAAATGCATATAGACCTGGATGAGAATGGCAAGAAAGACTACAACATGCAGTTTAGGGATAATGACTGCTTTATAGATATGAAATTTGCGATATTAACAGGAGAAAAGTAATATGAGCTTCAGCCTCAAGGAGATAAGGCGCTTGGGCCAGGAGGCCCGCAGGCCTGGGGATACCAAGTACGGTATATATATAGCCCGACCCATATCCCGCTATATAACCTGGGCCATGCTTCGTACCAATATAAGCGCGAATGGTTTTACCTTCTTCTTCCTGCTCTTTGGGCTCTTATCATGTGGTTTCTTATTGCATGGTGGCTATGGACATATACTGATTGGTATGGTTATGTTTAATATCTGGTACATATTGGATCATGTTGATGGTGAGATGGCCAGGTGCAGAAAGAACGTTACCCTTACAGGTGTCTACCTTGACAGCATGTCACACTATATTATACACCCTGTTATGCTGGCATCCATAGGATTTGGCCTTTTTAATCGCACAGGTTTAAGAGCACCGCTTATCTGGTCTATTGTATGCGGTTTTAATCTGATGTTGATTACGGTCCTGACAGACCTTAAATTCAGTATATTATGGCAGAAGTTCGGATCTGAAAATTCAGACAAAAAAGAATTGCCTGACAGGGAAAGGGAAGCTCATAGAGATACTCTATCAGTTGCTGCGCGGCTATTTTCATTAATACATAGCCTCTGTACTTTCCCAAATGTCATAGTATACCTGAGTATTTTTGCAGTTCTGGATTTCTTTATAAAAGGGGACTGGTTTTATTCTGGCGTTATAATTTTAACAATATTATCAGGCGTTGTCTGGTCTATGAAGACAGCCTATATTGTGCTTACTAAACAATTAGATAAGGAGAAGAAGAGATGAAACTGATTATACAGATACCCTGCTATAATGAAGAAGAGACTCTTCCTGTAACGCTCAAGGACCTGCCTAAGACAATAAAAGGGATAGATAGTGTAGAGGTTCTGGTGATAGATGATGGTAGTAAAGACAGGACCAGGGAGGTTGCAAGAGAATGCGGGGTAGACCACATATTAGAGCTGTCTCTGCATCAGGGGCTTGCAAACACCTTCAAGAACGGCATAGAGAAGGCCCTGGAACTAGGCGCAGATATAATAGTCAATACTGATGGAGACAACCAATACTGCGGACAAGATATTGAGAAGTTGGTATCCCCTATTCTGCAAAAAAAAGCAGAGGTTGTGATAGGCTGCAGGGATATTGATACGATAAAACATTTTTCGTTTATAAAGAAATGCTTACAGAGAGTAGGCAGTTATATAGTACGTAAATTTTCAGGCACAGATATTAAGGATACCACAAGCGGTTTCAGGGCCTATAGCAGAAATGCCGCATTAAGGTTAAACGTATTCTCAACATACAGCTACACCTTAGAGACAATAATACAGGCTGGAAGAAAAGAGATACCCACCGTATCTGTGGATATAAAGACTAATGAGAAATTGAGAGAATCAAGGCTGATCAGAAGCATACCCTCATATCTGGTTAAGTCAACAGCTACAATATTGCGGATATATCTTATGTATGAACCATTCAAAACTTTTTTTAGCATAGGGATTCTATTTTTGAC
>JABMRG010000035.1 GCA_013202935.1 Candidatus Omnitrophota bacterium | reverse complement strand
TTTTTGCCCTGGTAGTCCCTGCATAATATTCTATAGCGGGCAAAATTTGAAAAGCGGTTAAAAGAAGAAACAGCCCTGAAGAAATAAGAATATTATATAAGATAAACCTGTCTATATTCTTGGTCTTAATAAACCTCTCAACCACAAGATAGCTGCTACTCAAAAACATTATAGCAAGAGTAGCCATGGTAATCGTAGGGCCCCCTGCAAGGAACATAAGTACAAGCACAATACCGAGCCAGATTGAAAAGGTAGTTTTTTGTTCCTTTATCCCCTTTATGAACAATAGCATTACAAGGGGAAACCAGGCTACTGAGCAAAGAACGCTCATGAGATTTATAGTAGCCATAATATAGCCGCTGAAGGCAAAGCTAAAGCCTGCTAAGAATGAACCGGATTTTGATATGTTTAGTGACTTCATGAACAAATACATAAAGAGGCCACTTAAGAAGATATGGAATATTATAAAAAGGCTTAGGCCTTTTGCCACATCCATAAAGTAGTATATTACACTCAAAGGATAGAAGACAGAGGAGTGAATATTTGCGAGTAGTGGTATGCCGCAGAAGATATAGGGATTCCAAAGTGGAATCCTTCCTGCCTGAAGTTCTTGCGCAACAAAATTTCTGGTAGGGTAAAAGATGCGGGCTATATCGCGCCTTACAAATACATAGTCAGAGAAAATAATATCCTTAAAAACAATACAAAGAAGCGCTATAAGTACAAGCGAAACTATAATAACATCTCTGTTCTTATAGATAAATTTTTTCATTATCGTCATGACGGGTAAAACAAAAAAAGGGGAATGGT
Organism: Candidatus Omnitrophota bacterium; assembly: GCA_013202935.1. GTDB lineage: Bacteria > Omnitrophota > Gorgyraeia > JABMRG01 > JABMRG01 > JABMRG01. The sequence goes on along the minus strand of JABMRG010000035.1, from coordinate 4,369 downwards.
TTAAATACCATCCCCCTCTACCTCAAAATGATAAGCTCCTCAAAGATTACCAGGTAGAAACATCCTCTGTGCTGTCAGAATAAGCCCCACATCTACCAGCATTAGCAAAACCTCCGGTTCCAGTTATATACCACCATCCATTGGAAGCATGGGTTGGCGCCGTGCCTGCAGGAACTGCGCTCGTAAATGTTATACCGGTATATGTATTGAACTCATTCGTTGGATATGTTGAACCCATAAAGTCTGTTGTAGCCAGGTTTGTAAAATCTGTCCCACTGTTATTTGCAACTCTATTTGCATACTTTATCGCAACCGCAGAACGGATCGCGCCAAGCCCACCTTTTGAAGCAGAGACCTTTGCCTGGTTGCTAAGATCTACATACTTAGGTAATGCTATGGCTGCTAAGATACCAAGAATTACTATAACCATAATAAGTTCTATTAATGTAAAACCTCTACGCATTCTTATCTCCGGTTTTGTTACCAGTCTTTATATCCTTTACTCTGTGAGTTTATCATACCAGTATAAGGATTGTAAAGGTAAATTTCGCCAAATGGGTCTTTTAATTTGCCTTCTTCAGCATATTTTAGGTTTTTGATAAAGGTTCCTTTGAACGGTACGGCTCGATTAGCTTTTATCTCATATGTCCTATTTATAAGCATCTCCAAATTTTGAGGATATTCCTTGTAGAGCATATGATAGAGAAAGACCGCCAGTCTTAAATTGCTAAGTTCACTTTTTAAGGCAGTTTTTCTAGCCTCCAATACAACCATATTACCACGGCCGATTAAAAACCCTATAATTATAAAGACCGCTATTACCAGTGTAATTATCTCTACTAGCGATCTTCCCTTCGTCATTGTTTTGCAATCTGTATTATATTCCACATGGGTAAGAATATTCCAAGTGCTACAAACAAGACCATCATACCTAATACAACAATCAATATCGGTTCAATCAGCGTAGTCAGGTTTTTCATGGCATAATCGACTTGCTGATCATAATGTTCAGAGACATTCACAAGCAACTCATCCAGCTTACCTGTTTCCTCACCTATCGACACCATCTGTATTACTATCGGGGTAAATAGCTTGCTTACCTTCATAGGTTCAGCCAGGCCTTTGCCCTGGTTTACCCCTTCCTTGATATCTCTGACCGCCCCTGATATTATAACATTGCCGACTGTCTCTGCTGTCAATTCTAATGTCTCAAGCATACTTATCCCGCTTGCTATTAATGTAGATGTAGTTTTTGAGAATCTTGACATACTCATTTTAAATACCAAAGGCCCGAAGATGGGTACTTTCAACTTAAACATATCCCATTGTTTCCTGCCAAATGGTATGTTAATAAATTTTACAAATGCTATAACGGTTGCAACTACTGCCAGGATAGCCAGATACCAGTAATTCTGTACAAAATGATATGTTGACATCAATATACGTGTGGGAAGCGGCAGTTCTATATTGAATTGCCCGAAAAAGCTGGCAAACCTGGGTATGACAAAGATAACCAGCACAAAGAACGCAACAACCAGGGTGCCTAATGCTATTAAGGGATAGCGTATTGCTGCCGCTACTTTCTGTTTTATCTCTATATCATATTCTCCCATCTCAGCAAGTTTCCTCATTATATCATCCAAAGTGCCTGATGCCTCGCCTGCCCTTACCATACTGGAATATAACACGCCAAATATAGCAGGGTGCTTTGAAAGCGCCTCTGAAAAGCTCACCCCTGCTTCAACATCTGCCTTCATTTTCTCAGTGGTTGCCTTAAGCGGCTTTGAAGTTGTCTGTTCGCTTACAGCTTCAAGCGCTGTCAAAATAGGAACACCTGCCTTAAGAAGAGTATAAAGCTGCCTTGTAAATATGACCTTATCTTCATCTTTTACGCGGTTGAAGAGATCTATCTTTAAAAGCTGCTTCTTCTCTTTCTGCTCTGATATGCTTATAGGCGTATAACCCATCTTCTTTAAGTTCTCTATTACCTCTTTTTCGTTTGCGCCACCCATAAGGCCTGTTACAGCCCTTCCGTGCTTATCCCTTACTTTGTATTTATATGTCGGCATGCTTTACTCCTTTATTAGACAAATTGCTTAATATCAACACCAGTTGATATCTCAACCCTGCCCTGGTTTGCTTTTACACTGCCTGAGCCGGATTGCATAACTACATTTATTCGTATAGATTCTATAGAAGTTTCAGTCCCAACCGGGGCTGAAAGCTGCGATGGAGTACTATTGTAATACTTAAAAATCTCTGCATCTGATGCCTGCCCCTTAATACTGATTCCACCATAATAGCTATATGGTATAAGCTCCTCTCCTGCAGCGTTTATATTCCTGTAAATCTTTTCTTCTGTTACATCCCATCTGTAAATTATCGTATCATTATCTGCATTCACAAAAGTTATCTCATCCTCATCCGCACTTGTAATCGACTTTGCAAATCTCAACCCCTTAGCCTTTGAATCTCCCTCAATCAATATATCTATTATCTCCTCTGAAAACTGATCGACCATAAGCTGGCTCGGCGAGTAAAATAATAGATTTATTGTGGGTATAAAGAACGCTGCACTTGCAGAAGCGATTACCGCAAGTATCAATATAGTCATTATCAGCTCAATTATCGAGAAAGCCTTCTTATTTTTCATCATGGCCATGAATAGTTCGATGTACTTGTCCCATCTGACATATTAAAGGTAATTGTGGCAGATGTAAGATTCTTACTAAAAGTAAAGTGGGCTGTGTTGTTATAGGTTGTACTTCCTGTAAGATCAAAACTTGTATCTAAGGTAATTGTGCTGCCAGATGCTACGGTACCACTCCATCGCTCCACTCCGTTCATATCAATAGTATTAAGTTTTATACCACCTGCACCTGTGAATGTAATTGTAACTCCGGTTATGGTAATAGTCGAGGCTGATGAATTACTCAATGTTATATTCTGTAAAACCTTAGCAGATATAGAACCTCCTGAAACACCTAAAGAATCTGCATCTCCTCCTGTGGAAGCTCCGCTTCCTCCACTGCCTGGGCCAAAATTTACATCAGCAACATATGTAGCAAGTTTTACAAGCTGATCTGTTGTGCCTGTGCCGTATACTGTTACAAGCACCTTTTTCAAGTTGTTGCTTGTACCAGCAACAATATCTACTTCTCTTCTTAAATCGTATGGATAGCCCTCATAATTTGAGGTAGTATCATCATCTCCATCTTCTAGTGTGGCATCAGTAAAGGAAAGATTGTTTACCTTTGATAATTCAAGGCGCGCGAGATTGAGTGCTCTGATAGTATCTGATGAGAATCCAACCCCTAATATGATATCTTGTAGCATAAGAGCTATAACAGCCACAAAGATAGAGATAATTGTAATTGCAACAATTATCTCTATTAAAGTAAAACCTCTTCTCATAAGTGGGCTGTGCTTTCTCTCCACGATGTTATTTCGCTTGTACTTACATCATAACCAGCTTTGATAGTACGTTTCCATGTCTCCCTGGCTATTACTTTACCAGTCGAGGTAATTACTATCGCGTTATCAGTTCCTTGTCCATTCTCCAACATAGTAAATGTAACCGTACTTCCATCACTCAATGTATATACTGCAGTAATAGTCCAGGGCTCGGCTCCTCCAAGGATCTTGGTACCTGGCTCCCAGTCGAACCAGACATCATTCTCAGTCACGCCGGCAGCTAGTGTAAAGTCAATGGTATCTATGTTTGTGCCGCTTTGTGCAGTCCCGCTCCATTCAACAGTAGCGCGGCCAAAATCTATCGCCGTTAAGTTCTCTCCTCCATCAGGTGTCCAGCTTACCTGCACATGGGTTATAGTAATGTCAGTCGTGCTAACATTGGTCATACTAATATTTTTTATTCTACGATCTGCAATTATACTGGGGTTGCTGCAATCCGGCAGAAAGAACATACCTGCTCCGCCTATTGAATAGAATATATTGGTTGCTATCTGGGTATCTGTCTCAGCAGTTATTGAGCCGGTATTTACATAATCTACTACTGCTTTATATATACCTGCCTGCGCTGCATATACAGCCTTTGCCTGGTGCATCCTTGCAAGATTAAGATTTATCACCTGATTCAAAAAGAAAGCCACTGAGGAAATTATGATTCCAGTGACCAAAATGAGGATTATGGTTATAATAAGAACCTGACCTTTTGGGGACGTCTCACCCGCTTCTAACCCCTTTAAAATAAATGGGTTATGGTGGTGGGCATTACACTTTTTTGTAATCTCTCTTTTATGCTTCATATAAACTTACATGGGGACACTTTACTTACTTTACTATGTATTAGGCCAATGTAAAATGTCCCCATCCTATTAGGTGAAACCAAACACTTCAACGAATTTCT
>JABMRG010000034.1 GCA_013202935.1 Candidatus Omnitrophota bacterium | reverse complement strand
GAGCAGGGTCTATACTGTAAAGGCATATGAGATTGAAGATGTTAATGGAAATGGTGATAATGGTGATACAGATGGAGAGGAAAGGGTAAGAAAGCTGAACTACGTAACTACATACAAGGATAAGATATATCTTGCTTCAGATAGAGGAGTATTAGTTTCTGAGGCAGGCCAGGAGAACTGGGAAGCGGTAACTCAAGAAGGCTTATTAACAAGGAATATAAGATCTGTTCTGCCAATGTCAAATGGATTGCTTGCAGCAAGCGATAAGGGTATCTTCAGTTATAAGAAGGAAGAAAATAGGTGGAGCAGCATTTCATCTGGACTTACAACCTTAAAAGTCAATGAAATTGCAGGTTCAAAGGATGATAGACTCTTTGCTGCTACAGAAAAAGGCATATATACAGTTGCATCTGACAATGATGTATTTGCGAAAAATAACAAACCACAAAAGCAAAATCTAGAGATATTTGATAAAGAGCCGAGCATTTTAGAAATACAACAGGCAGCTATTCAATATGCAGAAGTCAGCCCTGAAAAGATAAAATGGATGCGTTCTGCTGCTATGAATAAGGCATGGCTGCCTGATGTCAGCTTTGGCCTTGATGGTGATGTAAACAGGACAATAGACTTAGACAGAGGCAGTACCACCACCCCAGACTTTTATATCGAGGGTCCTGGGGATAAGGGATGGGGGTGGGATATTGATTTGTCTTGGGACCTTAGCGAACTAATATGGGATGATGCGCAAGCTAATATTGATGTTCGTTCACGTCTCATGGTGCAATTGCGAAACGATGTACTAGATGAAATAACAAAATTGTATTTTGAGAGACGAAGACTCCAGCTTGAACTAGCCGCTAATTCCCCAAAAGACGAAAAAGATATGACCCTAAAAGAGCTTCGTCTTGCTGAATTGACCGCCAATATCGATGCCCTTACCGGTGGTTACCTGACAGAAAGACTGCAGGATTTTTGAGGTTTTTTGTTGATAATCAGTGGTTCTGATGATACAATACAGAGAACCCAAAAAGCTATGAAACATACCATACTAATCATTATATTTACAGTAGCCATTCTGGCTATATCTATCCAGCCGCTATTAGCAGCAGGTGAGATAAGGAAACTCAAGGGCATAGCAGACAGCATGAGTGATATGGATAAGGTATCAGCCAAAGAGGGCAAAAATTACCAAAGAACCAGAGATTTCGTAAGCAGCCAGGATATAAGAGAAGGCCTCTCTAAAGAGTCTATATCAGCAAGCTGTGGCCAACCGGTTGCAGTAGCCCAGGATGGAACCAAATGGGTATACAAACCGCCTACCTCCACCTTCTTTAAAGGTGAAAAGATATATTTTCTGTTTGATAAAGATGGTAACCTCATAAGCTGGGAACAAGTCTACCAGGATTAATCTTGGTGCTTCATAAGATTTTACTTGACTAAGACATACATTATATGTTAATCATATATTACTATGATATTAAAAGATAAGATAGCTTTAATAACTGGTGCCGCAAGAGGAATAGGGAAAGAGATAGCCCTTGCACTGGCAAAAGAGGGTGCAGATGTCGCTATCTGCGATGTAAACGAAGAAGCCCTTGCACAGGCAAAGCTTGAGATAGAATCACTAGGCAGGGAGTGTCTTGCTGCGGTTGTGGATGTGGGAAATACCCAGGCTGCAGAGGATATGGTGAATAAAAGTCTTGACAAATTTAAGAGAATTGATATACTTGTCAACAATGCTGGCATCACCAGAGATGGGCTACTAATGAGGATGAAGGAAGAAGACTGGGATGCAGTCCTCACCGTAAATCTAAAAGGGGCCTTTAATTTTACAAAAGCAGCCTCTAAGGTGATGGTAAAGCAGAAGGCAGGCAGGATTGTCAATATAGCATCTATAATCGGTATCATGGGTAACGCTGGCCAGGCCAACTATTCTGCCAGCAAGGCAGGCATAATAGGGCTTACCAAGAGCAGCGCCAAAGAGCTGGCCATAAGGGGAATAAATGTAAATGCCATTGCCCCTGGTTTTATAAAGACGCCCATGACAGATAAATTGACCGATGAGCAGAAAGATATGATGCTTAAGGTTATACCGCTTGGCCGTTTTGGCGAACCAAAGGATGTAGCTGAGCTTGCGGTATTTCTAGTTAGTGAAAGCTCATCTTATATCACAGGTGAGGTTATAAAAATTGATGGTGGAATGGTAATGTAAAAAGGAGGGAAGTATGGCAGCAGATGAGAAGATCAAGTCAATCATAGCAGAGCAATTAGGTGTCAAGCCAGAGGAGGTAACTCCAGAGGCGTCCTTTATCGATGATTTAGGCGCAGACTCGCTTGATACGGTAGAACTCGTAATGGCACTTGAGGAAGAGTTTGGTATTGAGATACCTGATGAAGATGCTGAGAAGATGACCAAGGTTTCAGATGCCATCAAGTATATAGACGAAAAAGTAGCTGCAAAAAGCTAATCTAAAAACTCCCGCCAATTTCTAATGAAGAGACGCGTAGTTATCACAGGTCTAGGTATAATATCTCCTGTTGGTAATGATGTTAAAAGTTTTTGGGAATCTCTGTGTGCCGGAAAATCAGGTATAGACAAGATTACCCACTTTGATACATCTGATTATACTACCAAGATAGCAGGAGAAGTGAAGGATTTTGATCCTTCCAAATACCTTACCACAAAAGAGGCAAGAAGAAGCGACGGCTTTGTTCAGTTTGCGGTTGCAGCCTCCACCCTTGCAGTAGAAGATGCTGGCCTGAACCTCTCTTCTATGGACCTAAATCGTATGGGATCCATAGTAGGCTCAGGCATAGGCGGCCTCTCCACCATAGAATCACAGCATAAGGTTCTTCTGGAGAAAGGGCCTTCCCGTGTTACACCGTTTCTTATCCCCATGCTTATTGTTAATATGGCTTCAGGCATGATAGCCATAAAGCTCGGATTAAAAGGGCCCAACTCCTGCTCTGTAACTGCCTGCGCATCATCAAATCACTCTATTGGTGAAGCCTTTAGAATCATACAGCATGACTATGCAGATTCTATGCTAGCAGGGGGAAGCGAAGCAGCTATATGGCCACTTGGGGTAGGTGGCTTCAGTGCTGCCAAGGCACTCTCAACAAGAAACGATGAGCCAAAAAAGGCATCACGCCCCTTTGACAAGGATAGGGATGGCTTTGTTATGTCAGAGGGCTCTGCCATAGTTATTTTAGAAGAATACGAGCGTGCAAAAAAAAGAGGCGCTCGAATATATGCAGAGGTAATAGGTTATGGTATGAGCTGCGATGCCTACCATATGACAGCACCTGACCCTGATGGTGATGGAGCTATAAGATGCCTTCAAGCAGTGTTAAAAGATTCTAAGATAAACCCTGAAGATGTAGATTATATAAATGCGCACGGAACCTCAACCCAGCTTAATGATAAGATAGAGACAGCTGCCATAAAAAAGGTTTTTGGCAGCCATGCCAATAAGCTCGCAATCAGTTCCACGAAATCTATTGTAGGACACCTTCTTGGTGCTGCGGGCGGAGCAGAACTTGCTGCAAGTGCATTAAGTATTCTAAACGGTATTCTTACTCCCACCATAAATTACGAGACCCCTGACCCCGAGTGTGATCTGGACTATGTTCCAAATGAGGCAAGAAAACAAGATGTGGGGATAGCTCTCTCCAATAGCTTAGGGTTTGGCGGCCACAACGCTACTATCGCGATACGAAAAATTTAGCATACAGCATATATATTACTCACTAAAACCAGGAGAATAAGATGGACTATTTTTTGACTGAAGAACAGAAGATGATAAGGGATTTGGCGCGGCAGATAGCTGATGAAAAGATCCGCCCTGTTGCTGCTGAATATGATGAAAAGGAAGAATTCCCGTGGCCTGTTCTGAAGACAATTGCTGAGAGCGACCTTTGCGGAGTATATATTGAAGAACAGTATGGTGGCACAGGCGGAGGCGCGACAGAGCTCTGTCTTGTCACAGAGGAGTTCTCCAAGGCATGCGGGGGTATAGCAGTAAGCTACGCTGCGAGTGCTCTGGGTGCATACCCGATAATACTTTATGGAAGTGACGAGCAGAAGAAGAAATACCTTCCTGATATTGCAAGCGGTAAGAAACTGGCAGCATTTGCAATCACTGAGGCAGGTGCTGGAAGTGATGCGAGCGCAGTAAGTACAACCGCGAAAAAAGAAGGCGACTCTTATGTTCTAAACGGCGTGAAACAGTGGATCACAAACGGCGGCGAAGCTGAGACCTATACAGTTATAGCTATGACAGACAAGACCAAGGGCAGCCGTGGAGCTACCGCGTTTATAGTTGAAAAGGGAACGCCTGGCTTTGAATTCGGCAAGAAAGAGAAGAAGCTTGGTATAAGAGCTTCTGCAACAAGAGAGCTTATCTTTACAAATTGCAAAGTCCCCAAAGAAAACGTTATTGGTAAAGAAGGTTTAGGGTTTATAGTTGCTATGAAGACATTTGATAAGTCACGCCCTGGTATCGGCGCACAGGCTGTTGGTATTGCACAAGGCGCACTAGACCATGCGATAAAGTATGCAAAGGAACGTGTGCAGTTTGGTAAGCCGGTATCGAGTTTTCAGGGTATCCAGTTTATGCTGGCTGATATGGGAACCCAGACAGAGGCAGCGCGCGCACTTGTCTATTCTGCGGCAAAGCTTGTAGACTCAGGCGCAAAGGATGTATCCAAGATGTCAGCAATGGCAAAACTCTTTGCATCAGATGTTGCAATGAAGGTCACAACAGATGCTATCCAGGTCTTTGGCGGATATGGATATATGCGTGATTATCCTGTTGAGAAGTATATGCGCGATGCAAAGATCACACAGATATATGAAGGAACAAACCAGATACAACGCAGCGTAATCGCATCAGAGCTTATCAAGGAGACACTCAAATAGTGAACATAGTTGTTTGCATAAAACAGGTTCCTGATACTGCCAATGTAAAGATAGACCCGGAGACCAACACGCTCATACGTGAGGGAGTTGAGTCCATTATAAACCCCTTTGATATGTATGCTATAGAAGAGGCGGTGCGAACAAAAGAGAAGCTTGGGGGTAAAGTAACTGTTATTACTATGGGGCCTCCTCAGGCTGAAGCCGCACTTCGTGAGGCGATATCCATGGGTGCAGATGAAGGGGTACTTGTTTCAGACAGGGCATTTGCAGGAAGTGATACATGGGCAACGAGCTATACACTTTCCGCTGCCATAAAAAAACTTGAAAGCTTTGATCTTATATTCTGCGGAAAACAGGCAGCAGATGGAGATACCGCGCAGGTCGGACCTGGTATATCTGTGCATCTTGATATACCGCAGGTAACATATGTGAAAAAAATAGAAGAGATAAAAGAGAATCTTGCGCGTGTTGAGCGCATGACCGAAGAAGGATATGAGGTAATAGAGACGCCTCTTCCAGCACTCTTTACTGTTGTAAAGGAGATTAACGAACCGCGTATACCTTCTTTGAAGGGCAAGATGAAAGCCAGGTCAATAGAGATTAAGAAATTTAAAGCAGAAGACCTTGGCGTAGAAGCAAGCTGTATAGGCTTAGACGGCTCACCAACCCAGGTTGTTAAGATATTTACTCCGCCTCCGCGCGCAGGCGGTGAAATGATAACTGGTTCCGCAGATGAGATAGTTGAAAAGCTTGTTAATATATTAAAGGATGAGTGTAAACCAAAGTTTTAGGCAATGTCAATAGAGATAATTACAGATAAATGTGTTGGTTGCCAGCTATGTATAAAAGCATGTCCTTTTGATGCTATATACATGGAAGGCAAGCTTGCGGTTATAGATTTTGATAAGTGCACCCTCTGTGGCGCTTGTGTTGAATCATGCAAGTTTGATGCTATTCTTTTGAGAAAAGAAGAAGAGATCAAGCAGGACATATCTGCTTATAAAGGCGTCTGGGTTATAGCAGAGCAGAAGAATGGTATTATACAGAGTGTTACATATGAGCTTTTGGGTGAGGGCAAAAAACTTGCTGATAAGCTTGGAGTTGAATTATGCGCTGTTTTACTTGGCAAGGATATGGAGTCTAAGTGCAATGAGCTAGTACATCGTGGTGCTGAAAAAGTATACTTGGTAGATTCGCCTAAATTAAAGCAGTATCAGAATGAGCCTTATACAAATGTAATAACCGAACTTATAAATGAATATAAGCCTGAGATAGTCTTATGCGGCGCAACGTCAACAGGCCGTTCCTTGGTTTCAAGAGTTGCTGTAAAGATAGACGCTGGCCTTACAGCAGATTGCACAGGCCTTGATATAGATGAAGAAAGGCGCCTTCTTTTGCAGACACGCCCTGCATTTGGCGGCAATATTATGGCAACTATTATATGCCCAAACCATCGTCCGCAGATGGCAACTGTGAGACATAAGGTCATGAAGGAAGCAGAGGTAGATAAGTCTAAAAAAGGCGAGGTTATTAAAAAGAGTTATGATGATAAGATGCTTTTTTCAAGGACCAAGGTTCTTAAGGTGGTAGATGAAGAAGGCCAGACTGTAAATCTTACTGAAGCAGATATAATTGTTTCAGGAGGAAGAGGCCTTGGAAAGCCTGAGAGTTTTTCAGTATTACATGAATTGGCAGATGCTATAGGGGGTGCTGTGGGAGCCTCCCGTGCTGCTGTTGATGCAGACTGGATAGCTTATTCTCATCAGGTGGGCCAGACCGGTAAAACCGTCTGTCCTAAGATTTATATATCATGCGGCATATCAGGCCAGATCCAGCACTTAGCAGGTATGTCCTCATCAGATATTATAATCGCGATAAACAAAGACCCCGATGCACCCATCTTTAAGGTTGCCAACTACGGCATAGTAGGCGACCTCTTCGAAATAATCCCCGCTTTAACCAAGAAATTAAAAGAGATATTAAGTTAATTTTTTATATGTTTTACTCTTGACAACCTTTAGAGTTTCTGTAATAATAATAATGTACTCGGTGGGTTTTTTATTTTTACAATAGGCGAAGCCTGCTGGGAAGAGCAGGCTTTATTTTTTTATTTTAGCGAAGCGAATTAATTTATATATCGGTGGGGGAAATTATAATTGTATCTTAAAAAAATAACACTATTTGGTTTCAAATCATTTGCCAATAAGACAGAACTCGTTTTTGAACCGGGTGTTACTGCTGTAGTAGGCCCAAATGGCTGCGGAAAATCGAATATCAGCGATGGAATAAAGTGGGTCCTTGGTGAGCAGAGCGCCAAAGAGCTGCGTGGTTCAAAAATGGAGGATATCATCTTCAATGGCACCGCTGATACGCAGGCTGTAAACCTCGCTGAAGTCTCATTAACCCTCTCCAATAAAGACAGAATTCTTCCTGTAGATTACGATGAGGTCATTGTAACAAGAAGAACCTTCCGCTCAGGTGAGAGTGAATACCTACTTAATAAAACCCAGGTAAGGCTTAAGGATATAATGAACATACTTGCCGGCACAGGCATTGGTGTAAGTTCCTATTCTGTAGCTGAACAGGGTAAGATGGACCGTGTCTTAAATGCCAAGCCTGAAGACCGCCGCGAGATATTTGAAGAGGCCAGCGGTATCACAAAATACAAGACCCAGAAGAAAGAGGCGCTTAATAAGCTTGAACATACAGAAACTAACCTTACAAGGTTGGCAGATATAATTAATGAGGTAAAGCGCCAGATAAATTCTATTGAAAGGCAAGCCAAAAAGGCAGAAAAGTTTCGTGCAGAGTTTGAAAACCTAAAAGAGAAAGATATAAGATTAAGTTTCCATGATTATTCACAGGTAAAGGACCAGGAGACTGGCACAAAGCAGAAGACAGATTCCTTAAAACAGAAAGAGGGGCATTTTTCACTTGAGCTCAATGTCCAGCAAGACGAGCTGCGAATACACAGAGATAAGATAACCTCGATTGATGAGACTATTGCTGAAACAAGACAGAACCTTTCTGAGATATCCAGCACTATCGATAAGAATGATAATAGCGTAAGGATTGATAGAGAAAGAATAGATGAACTCTCAAAGCGCTCCGATTCTCTGCAAAGAGAGATAGGAGAGATTGGAGTCAGGTTAACACAGCTCAGAGACAAGATAGGGTCTGTGGAATCTGAGTTTAATGTAATCGATCATGAGAGAGAAAATAAGCAGGTCTTATTATCAGAAGCTGAAAGAGCTTTAAATTCAATAACAGAGACTATCAAGCAGTGTGAAAAAGCCATATCTGATAGCAAGCTTGCTATAATGGATAATGCAACCAGCCAGTCCAGAGTCAAGACTGACCTGAGTAAGATATCCGCATCCTTAACCACAGCATCTTCACGCCATCGCAGGCTTACCATTGAGAAAGATAATATTTCAAAAGAGAAGCTTTCTATAGATAGCAGCTTTCAAGCTGCAGAAGAGTCTCTTACCCAGCAGAAAAGGGCCTTAGATAGTGTTTTGAATCAGCTTAATTCAGCAAAGAGCGTCTTTAGCCAGCTGAAGACGAACACTGAGGAGAAGGCATCAGCAATAGAAACACTAAAGCAGAGACTAGCATCAGCTGGTTCAAAACTCGAGGTATTAAAGGACCTAAAGGAGAAAAAGGAAGGTTTCTCAGAGGGCGTTAAGGCCTATATGGAATTTATAGAGAACAATCCTGAGGAAAAAGAACTTTTCGTAGGCACTATTGCTGGCCTTGTAAGGCCAAAGGAAGGTTTTATTGCAGCGATAGAATCAGCATTGGGTGAGAGAAGCCAGATGATAGTTGTAAAAGATAAAGAAGCTGTTGATAGGGCAATAGATTTTTTAAAAAGGGAAGAAAAGGGAAGGGCACAATTTATTGCGCTTGATGAGATTCTGGATACTGATATTCGCCTAGAGCAACCAGCCCATCCATCACTGATATCAAATCTTATAGACTGCATAGATACAGAAGATACTCATAAGCCTGTTTTGGAATATATACTGCAAGATACTTATTTAGTTGAGAGTATAGCTGATACAGGCAAGGTTGCTAAAGGTTCAGCCGCTCTCTTTGTTACAAAAGTGGGGGAGACTTCTCAAGGACTCGTAACTACAGGCGGCTCAAGCTCAGGCGATGAATATACAAGCATCATAGGCCGTGATGCCAAAATAAGAGAACTTTCTCAGGAGGTTAAGACTCTTAAGACAGAGGTATCGCATTATGAGGATGAATATCTTCAAATGTTACAGCGAAAAGAACAGATGCAGAAAGAAGTAACAGGTTTAGAGAGCGTAACAAAAGCTGAGGAGATGAAACTTCATACTAGAGAGTCTGAAAGAGTAAAGACAGCAGAGCAGAGAGACAAGCTGGAACAGGAGCTGGGTATTATAGGTATTGAACTGGATGAGATAACAGAAGAAGAAAAGATCCTCCACGGCCGCGAAGAAACCTTAACACCAGAGCTTGCTAATTTAGAACAGGAGCATGCAAAGTTAGACTCTGTTACAAACCAGAGTCAAGCTACTATCAGTGAGAAGACTCAGGAGAAAGAAACGACTATTGCTAAGCTTGCTGAGATACGCACACAGATGTCTCTTGTGACTGAGAAGTTTAATGCACAGTCTGATACACTCAATATGATGAAGGGCTCTTTATCGAATGAAGAGACCGCTATATCTGACAGAAAAAATCAACTTGAGGAGGCACACGACAAATTAGCCGCTCTTAGATCTGAGATAGAGCGTTTAATCGAAGAGAATAAGGTCCTGGAGAATCAGAAACAGATAGTAAGCCAGAAGCTTGATACTGCTCGTGATGAGAGAAAGGCCATCTCCTCGCTAGTGGAAGGCGCTGAAAGTACTATACGCGGGAAGCAAAAAGAGCTCGATGAAATAAGAAGCAATATATCCACATTCCACATCAATGTAAATGAACTAAATCATAAAGCAGACAATATAAGAGAGAGGATATTTAATGCCTACAAAGTAGACCTTGATGAGGAAAATATAACGTCTAGTGACGATGAAGACTGGGATGCTATAGCCTTAGAGGTAGAGCAGCTGAAAGAAAAAATAGAGAGAATGGGCCCTGTAAATCTTGTAGCTATAGAGGAGCATAAGGAGTTGCAGGATAGATATGAGTTTCTTACAAGCCAACAGGAAGACCTGCTTAATGCTAAAGAGTCACTCCATAAGGCCATTAATAAGATAAACAGGACTACCAGGAAGATGTTCATAGAGACGTTTGAGCAGATAAATGTCGCGTTCAAGGAATACTTTAAACTGCTCTTTGGAGGTGGTACTGCAGAGTTATTCTTATTGGATCAGGCGGATATACTGGAGAGTGGTATTGAGATAGTAGTAAGGCCTCCTGGTAAAAAGCTCCAGTCCATATCTCTCTTATCTGGTGGAGAGAAGGCATTAACGTCCATAGCATTGCTCTTCTCATTATTTAAAGTAAGGCCTACGCCGTTCTGTATACTCGATGAGATAGATGCTCCATTAGATGAGGCAAATATAGACCGCTTCAGCCGCATACTGCAGGAGTTTGTTAAGACAACTCAATTTATAATAATAACTCATAATAAAAAGACTATATCTGTATCTGATATAATGTATGGCATAACAATGGAGAAATCCGGCATATCAAAGATTGTATCAGTAAAGTTTGCAGAGGATGATAAAAAGTCAGTTACCGCAGAGCAGAGAGATGCTGCTAAGCCTGATAAAGCAAAGCCGGACCTAAAAAGTATTGCGCAACAAGCCAACCAGCCAAAAGACCCCGTTGTAGACCACGAAAAATAAACTTAAAGCGAGTTAATCTATCTTATCTTATAATTCTTGTGTATAAACAACTGTCTTGTTTTTGCCCTGATCCTTTGCCTTATATAAGGCCTCATCAGCCTTTTTAATAAGGTCGTGCTTTTCCTGGGCATCATTTGGGAAGGAGGCGATACCTGTGCTTACGGTGAGAGGTTTTAAGGAATTATCTTTTTTGATTTTTTGGAATTTTTTTTCAACAGCAGCTCGTAACCTTTCAATTATCTTAAAAGCTATTTTCTTATTTATACCCGGCATAATTATAGCAAATTCTTCTCCGCCGTACCTGCATACCAGGTCTTCTCCGCGCATACTTTTTCTAAAGACAGATGCGATTTCTCTTAGTGCAACATCACCTTTCTGATGTCCTAATACGTCATTATAAGCCTTAAAATTATCAAGGTCTATCATTGCAAGGATTATCTGAGACTTCTGTTCCTGGCCATTCTTTATTAATCCTGAAAGCGCATTCTGAAAATAACCATGGTTCCAGAGTCGTGTCAGCGAATCTGTATGTGCCTGAAATTTGGTTTCTTCATAAAGGTGCGCATTCTCAATAGCCAGGCCTGCCTGATCCGCGAACATAGTTAGTACGCGGGTATCATCTTTTGTTATAGCCTTTTTTGTTATCTTATTATCGACCAGGAGGGCTCCCAAAACCTCGTGCTTTCCCTTCAATGGTACGCAGACAAAGTGCTCTGACTTTAATCTTTTTAGGGTAGGGTCCTTTATCTTTTTCCTGGAGGCCTCTGTGGTTGCTTCAAAGTTCATCCCCTCGAGGACACACATTGTTAAAATTCCGCTATTTTCGTTAAGAGGAAGCCGTGTCTCTTTTACAATATTATTTAAGGGTGACTTTGTAACATGACTTTCTATCCTATGAAACATATCTACTATTTTATCAAAGCTTAAGTTTTCATCCTCGATCTTCTTCCATGTCTGAAAAGCCTCTTTGGCGGTAGTCGGGCCTATAGCCATTTCACCCTCGAGCATAGTTCTGTCCTTATTTACAAGAAAAAGCATTGCTCGGTTAAAGCCTAGGCCTTCCTGTGATGTAACCGCACTTAAGATAATATAAAGGACTTCAGGAAGATTAAGGGTAGTACGCATCGCATTTGAGATCTCATGGAGTAGCCAGAGTTCTGCCTTTGTTTTCTTGAGTTCACCTTGAGCTTTTTTGATATCGTCTTTCATAGTAAGCCCTATTATATAACGCGTTAAAATATTGTCAAGTGAAATGGCAATCTTCTCATATCGCTTGCAGGATTGGCAGCAGCTCTCCCAGGGACGCAAATTTTCCTTTTGCAGTGTCAGTGATATGCCGCAGCACGCATTTTTTACCACTTCGTGGCCCACGTTTTTTGAAATAAGCAAAAACAACTCGCCCTTCGGTCTTCGACCGATGGGCTCAGACATAGTTTTTGCTTCGCGCTAAGGCGCGCTCATTGGCATTATTTCAAAAAACGCTAAACAACCAAACACTTCCATGAACTTCTTCTTTGACTGGTTCCTCGAGCCGCAGGCGAGAGAAATGCTATGGCTGCTTTTATATCACTGCCACTGCTTAAACTTACAGTCCTGCTCCAGCTACCGCAAGCCTTGCCTACAAAAATACTGGGGACAGTTTACAATCTAACACTGGGGACACTTCACATACTGCAATAAGCCTGGGGACAGTTTATAATGAGTCTGGGGACACTTCACATTGGCTTAATACATAGTAAAGTAAGTGAAGTGTCCCCATGCTGATAGTAAACTGTCCCCATGCTAGCAGCCTTGACAGTATTTTCACTTGACAGGAGGGGGTTTTGTGGTATACTGTTGGGGTCTTCGGGATAGGGTGAAATTCCCGACTGGTCGTAAAAGCCGACGAGTCCAGTATAAATTTATAAGAAGCAAATTTATAACGGGACAGAAAAGGTGTAATTCCTTTGCCAATAGTAAAGTCTAGAAGGGAGAAGATAGAAGAAGCCTAGAGTTGTCTTTTATTATGTCCCGAAGAGTAAATCTTCGGGATTTTTTAATTATGAGAGTGAAGAGATGAATTTTAACACAATACCGGAAGTCATAGAAGATATTAAAAGTGGCAAGATTGTCATTGTCATTGATGATGAGTCACGAGAAAACGAAGGCGACCTTGTTGTGGCTGCTTCATACGCAACACCTGAGAATATAAACTTTATGGCCAAATATGGCCGCGGGCTCATCTGCCTTCCCCTGGAAGGCAAGCGTATGGATACGCTCAACCTTCATCCTATGATACCTAATGCAAAGACACCATTCAATACAGCATGGGCTGTTTCTGTAGATGCCAAGGAAGGTATAACCACTGGAATATCTGCGCAGGACCGCGCTCATACAATAAAGGTCATAATAGATGAGAATACAGAGCCAGAGGATATAATCCGCCCTGGCCACATATTTCCATTACGTGCAAAAAAAGGTGGTGTTTTAGTAAGAGCAGGCCACACAGAAGCTGCTGTTGACCTGGCAGACCTTTCGGGTCTCTATCCTGCCGGCGTTATATGTGAGATTATGAATGATGACGGAACAATGGCGCGCACACCAGAGTTGATAGAGTTTGCAAAAAAGCATAACCTTAAGATATGCACAATAAAGGATCTAATAAAACACAGGCGAAGGTCTGAAAAACTTATAGAATGCTTAGAGAATACAAATTTACCTACCGAATATGGAGATTTTAAGCTCCATGTGTATAAATCAAAGATAGATGGCGCAAGCCACCTTGCCCTGGTAAAGGGTGATATTGAAAATTGTCAAGGTCAGGGTGTTCTCGTGCGTGTACATTCACAATGCCTTACAGGAGATGTCTTTAGTTCAAAACGCTGTGACTGCGGCAGGCAATTACATACTGCGCTTGAGGCGATAAGCAGAGAGGGCTGCGGCATACTCTTATATATGAATCAGGAAGGAAGAGGTATAGGCCTTGTGAATAAATTAAAGGCATATCGCCTGCAGGATGAGGGCCTTGATACGGTTGAGGCAAACAAGAAGCTCGGCTTTGATGCTGATCTTAGAGATTATGGTATCGGAGCGCAGATATTGGTAGATCTGGGAGTAAAGAATATAAGGCTTCTCACTAATAATCCCCAGAAGATAATAGGCCTTGAAGGTTATGGCCTTCATATTATAGATAGAGTTGCGATCGAGGTTAAGGCAACCGAAGAAAGCAGAGAATACCTTAGAACGAAAAAGGATAAGCTAGGCCACGCATTAGAAAATATTTAAGGAGGTGTAAGATGGTGAAGACATTAGAAGGCCAACTGATAGCAAAAGGCAAGAAGTTTGGTATAGTGGTATCAAGGTTTAATGACTTTATTACCAAAAGGCTTCTTGAGGCATGTATCGATACCTTAATAAGACATGGCGCAAAGGAACAAGAGCTCGAGGTGGCGTGGGTGCCCGGGGCGTTTGAAGTACCATTGGTAGCAAAAAAGATGGCAGGTTCAAAGAAATACGATGCAGTAATATGTCTTGGTACAATTATACGCGGCGAAACACCACACTTTGAATATGTTGCAGCTGAAGCAGCTAAGGGTATAGCACAAGTCGCGCTAGATGCGAATGTTCCTACAATCTTTGGTATAATAACCGCGGATAATATTGAGCAGGCTATAAAACGCGCAGGAACAAAAGAAGGAAACAAAGGTAAGGACGCAGCTGTCTCAGCTATTGAGATGGTGAACCTGCTCGCTGCTGTTTAAATAATATTATGAGAAAAAGGACAAGGGCAAGAGAGCTTGCATTACAGATTCTCTATCAGGTTGATGTGAGGAAAGATAGCGCTGAAGAACTGCTTGAGAATCTATGGGAGCATCAGGATACATCTGATGAGATTCTGGATGATTCTATCAAGGAGTTCACCACTAAGCTTGCAAATGGCACAATGGAGAACCTGGAAAGAATCGATTCTATAATATCAACCTATGCAGAAAACTGGCAGCTTGATAGAATGGCTATCATTGATCGAAATGTCATGCGCATGGCTGCTTATGAGCTGCTCTACATGGACGATATACCCTTGAAGGTATCAATAAATGAGGCTGTTGAACTTGCGAAAAAATACGG
>JABMRG010000033.1 GCA_013202935.1 Candidatus Omnitrophota bacterium | reverse complement strand
ATCGAGCGTATCGATATATATATGAATTAGGCGCGCTCGTAGAGAAATTAAACCTAAACTAACAGGAGGTGGCAATATGGGTAAGAAGAGATTCTTAGGGCTGATTGTTTTTGCAGCGCTCAGTTTTACCACTATAGCACTTATGGCACAGGATGTAGATTATTTTGAACCATTTAATGTCTATATCGATAAGAATGCCCGTGGGAACCATTTTGCAGCTTCAGGATGGATGGGTAATTACAGTGATGTCGCCTTCAGCGACGCATGGAAAGAAAACCCCCATTCTGGTATGAGTTGCATAAAGATAACATACCGCTCAAATGTTTCACAAGGTGCACGATGGGCTGGTATGTACTGGCAGAACCCGCCAAATAACTGGGGCGAGAAAAAGGGTGGATACGATCTGACAGGTGCAAAGAGGCTTACCTTCTGGGCCCGCGGTGAAAAAGGCGGTGAGAGGATAGAAGAAGTAAAGATAGGTGGTCTAACTGGCAGTTATTCTGATACTGATACCGTTGGTATAGGCCCTATCATTCTTACAAGGGAGTGGCAGGAATACACTATAAACCTTGAAGGACGAGACCTCTCTTACATAAGCGGGGGTTTCTGCTGGGGAACAAATCTTGATGTAAATCCAGATGGCGCAGTCTTCTACTTTGACGATATTAGATATGAGTAGTTCTTAAAAACTATGCAAGATCAGGCTGATCGCAGAAAATATATAAGGCTGAATTCTGTTTTTCCTGTAGAATTCAGCCTTTACTTTACCCCTGATAAACCGGCATCTGAAGAATACCAGGGTTTTACATCTAATGTATCAGAAGGAGGACTCTGCATAAGTGTAAAAAACTTAAAAAGCGATGACGAAAGACTCATACTACAGCAAAGGGTAGCGTTCAATCTTAGTATTAATATGCCACTTTTTACAAAACCCATTTTTGCTAAAGCAGAAATAACATGGAGTAAGAAAGATGAGAAAGATCCTGCGAACAAAACCATCCTTATCGGCCTCTCCTATAAAGATATAAAACCAGAGGATAAAAAACAGATTATAAATTATGCCAGGCGACTCAAATGGCTACCTCGCCTGGCAGCAGCAACAGTCATTATACTTTTTTCAAGCCTGCTCGCTCTCTCTTTTAACCATATAGCTATAAGACGACATAATCAGGCGCTTGTAGAAGAGCTTGTCTATACATCCGAGGTAAAATCGGATCTTGGAAGACGATTGAATGAACTTAAAATCCGTAAGGAAATGTTTGAGGCAAAGCTCTTAGAAAAGAAACAACAGGAAGAAGGCCTGATAGATGAGATCACAGGCATAGAGATAAAGACCGGATCTGCAAAAGATAGGTTGGAACAGGAGCTTAATAAGGCTGTTGATGAGCAGAGGGTTCTTAAAGAGGAAATAGCCCGATTGTCGACTGATAAAAAGGCAGCTCTGGATGAGGTGCGTAAGGCTGAGATAGCATCAGCTGAGCTTAAAGAAAAAATAGATACTATCAATATGGAGTTGTCTGAAGTTGAGAAACAGGCCAACCTAAGACTCGAAAACCTCCAGCAAGACTTAGATAGCCTCCGGAATGAGAATAGACTGCTTAAGCAGGAGATTATTACAACGGAGACAGACGAGGCCTTACTCGAGGAGCAGCTTGCCAAGCTTAAGGCGGAAAGTGGTGATATAGAAGAAGCAAATATCGATAAGATGCTCGAGTGGATAAAGGTCCATCAGACAAAAAGAACAGGCCTTGTCTTGAGCTATGAAGGCGATAAGAATTTAAAAGATGTGGCGTTTACTTATGACCAGGCATTAGCTGTCCAGCTCTTTCTCTTATCCGGCAATAACGATAGGGCGAAAGCTATATTGAGTTTTTATAAGAATGTTGCAAAGATTTCTAATGGGTTGTTCTATAACGCATATGATGTCAAGAGTGGTGCTCCGAGTGAATATACGATACACGGCGGGCCAAACATATGGATAGCGATATCAGCATCCCAGTATACAAAAAAGACAGGCGATAAAAAGTTCCTTGCTATGGCAGAAGATATAGCTAACATAATGATTACGATGCAGACGAGTTCGCCAGATCAGAGCATAAAAGGAGGCCCAGAGGTCGAATGGGTAAGTACAGAACATAATCTGGATGCATATGCGCTCTTTAATATGCTTTATCAGCTTACGAACAATCAAAAATATCAGGATGCTGCCTCAAAGACCCTAAACTGGCTTAAGGATGTCGGCTATAATAAACCAGAAGAGAGGTTTATGAGAGGAAGGGGAGATTCTACTATTGCGACTGATACGTTCTCATGGGCCATAGCTGCCATCGGCCCAGAGACCCTTAAAGAGAATGGTATGAATCCTGATGGGATAATGGAGTTTGCAGAAACAGAATGTAGAGTTGAGGCCAAGTTTTATAGGCCCGAAGATAGAGAAATAGACGTGGTCGGTTTCGACTTTGCAAAGGCACAAAACATAGGCCGTGGTGGTATAGTATCAACAGAATGGACAGCACAGATGATAGGTGCATTTGATATTATGGCCGACTATTACATGACACTGGGCGATGCGCAGAGAGAGAATATATATCGCTCAAAAGCGCGTTTCTATCTTGCCCAGCTCGGTAAAATGGCCATATCATCACCCTCGCCCACAGGTCAGGGTGAAGGTTGCCTTCCTTATGCATCTATGGACAACGTTGATACAGGTCATGGCTGGCGTGTTGCCAGGGGCCGCCGCACCGGCTCGGTAGCCGCCACTATATATTACATCTTCGCCTACAAAAACTACAACCCCCTCTCTTTTTAGGGAATTTTTAGGGAACGTTTCACTCGCTCATAACCCAATGTATTACAATAGATTATGACCATGACCATTACACTTTTTTCACGCATATGGGGACACTTTACATGAGCATGGGGACAGTTTACAATCTAACACTGGGGACACTTCACATTGGCTTAATACATAGTAAAGTAAGTGAAGTGTCCCCATGCAAGTAGTAAGTAAACTGTCCCCAGACTT
>JABMRG010000032.1 GCA_013202935.1 Candidatus Omnitrophota bacterium | reverse complement strand
TTTTTTGAAATAAGCAAAAACAACTCGCCCTTCGGTCTTCGACCGATGGGCTCAGACATAGTTTTTGCTTCGCGCTAAGGCGCGCTCATTGGCATTATTTCAAAAAACGCTAAAAAATGCTATGGCTGCTTTTTATACCTATGCCACTGCTGCTTAACTGTTTTTTACGTATTTCCGTGCTTTACATTATTAAGAGTTTATGTTAATCTATGTATTAATATAAAAAGGGGGTAAATATGAAGACCAGGTCTCTTTTTCTTACCATTTTATCTATTCTTACTCTTTCCGTACCAGTATCTGCGCAGACAATCCTAAAGAGCACGATAGATGACCAGACTGGGGTTGAAGTTACAGTGTATAATAATAACCTGGGCCTTGTAAAGGACACGCGTAATATACAGCTTTCTAAGGGTGAAGGTGAGCTCAGATTTATGGATGTTGCCGCACATATTATGCCTGTGACTGTCCATGCTAAGTCCCTGAACCACCCTGATGATTTTTATGTACTTGAGCAGAACTATGAGTATGACCTTATTAATTCGGAGAAGCTGCTTGATAAGTATGTGGGCAAAAAAATAAAGATAATAGACTGGAACAAATACCAGGATAGGAAAGAGATAGTAGAGGCAGAACTTTTAAGTAACAACCAGGGGCAGATATATAAGATAAATGATGAGATATATCTTGGCCATCCTGGATACAAAGTGCTTCCTGAAATACCAGAAAATCTGATAGCAAAGCCGACACTTACCTGGCTTTATGATAATAAAAGTAGCTCTCCTCATAATATCGAGGTATCATACCTTACATCAAATATAGGCTGGAAGGCAGACTATGTTCTTGTGCTAAATCAGGATGATACAGAGGCTGATCTATCAGGTTGGGTTACCTTAGATAATAGGAGTGGCGCAACATATAAAGATGCAAAACTTAAACTTGTGGCAGGTGAAGTTAACCGTGTAGAAGATAGGCCAAGACGATATCCTGATGAGGGTGTGGTTTATAGTAAGGGGGCAAAGAGAGAGCAATTCCAGGAAAAGGCATTCTTCGAATATCATATCTATGACCTTCAAAGAAAGACCACAATAAAGAATAACCAGACAAAGCAGGTAAGCCTGCTTGAGGCAGCTGGTGTAAAGACAGAGAAAGAACTACTTGTCTATGGCGTAAGAACGTGGTTTACAAGAAGATATAATGAAAATATTCCCAAGCAGCCGGTAAATGTCTATATAAAATTCAAGAATGAGAAAGAGAATAACCTCGGGATGCCCATTCCGGCAGGAATAATGCGACTTTATAAGGAAGACGATGAGAAGAGCCTGCAGTTCATAGGTGAAGACAGAATCGACCATACCCCAAAGGATGAAGAGATAAGACTCAAGATAGGTGAGGCATTTGATGTTGTTTGCGAGAGAAAGCAGACAGATTATAAGAAGCTTACAACAAAGCTACATGAGACAGAATGGGAGATTACCCTGCGCAATCATAAAGAAGAAGCTGTTGCAGTGGGTATTATAGAGCCGCTATATGGAAACTGGCAGGTAGTAGAGAGAAGCCATGCCTTTGAAAAGGTGGATGCCTTTACTATAAGGTTCGATGTCAAGGTTCCAAAAGATGGCGAGGTAAAGGTAAACTATAGAATAAGGGTAGGTTTGGAATAAGAGATGTCCATAAAAAAAGATACTATAAGATATGTAGCAAACCTGGCAAGAATAGAGCTTAATTCTGATGAAGAGAAGCTCTTTGCAAAACAGCTCAATGATATCCTGGCATATATGGATAAGATAAATAAGCTGGATACAGGTAGTATTGAGCCTATGAGCCATGCTGTATCTATTGGCAATGTTTTTCGCGAAGATAGTGTAAAAGAGTCTTTGTCTAATGAAGAAGCTCTTAAGAACTCACCTGATAAGAAGGATAAGTTCTTTAAAGTCCCTAAGGTAATAGAATAGTATGCAAGAACCCCATGGCCTAACAGCCCATCAACTGCAAAAAGAAATTAAGACTGAAAACCTAAAGGCCTCTGATATAGCCTCTTCTATTATTAAGCGCTATGAGCAGGTAGAAGATAAGGTTAAGGGCTTTGCGCATTTTGAGAAAGATACTTTAATAGAACGTGCTAAAGACCTTGATAAAAAGAACAAAAAATCCCCTCTCTATAAAATACCAGTTGCTATCAAAGATAATATCTGTGTAAAAGATGAGCTTACTACATGCTCATCCGATATATTAAGTGGATTCAAACCCCCTTATGATGCTACTGTAGTAACTAAACTTAAACAAGCAGGCGCGTTATTAGTAGGAAAGTCTAATATGGATGAGTTTGCCTTTGGCTCATCCTGTGAAACATCCTGCTACGGCCCTACTAAGAATCCTTATGATTTAGAAAGAATCCCCGGTGGCTCAAGTGGTGGCTCTGCAGCACTGGTTGCTGCTGATGAGACAGTCCTTGCAATTGGTTCAGATACCGGCGGCTCAATAAGACAGCCTGCTGCATTGTGTGGAGTTGTAGGTATGAAGCCTACATACGGCCGTGTATCAAGATATGGGTTGATAGCATTTGGTTCAAGCCTGGACCAGATAGGGCCCCTTACAAAAGATGTAACAGACACAGCCATTCTTTTGAATATTATATCTGGCCATGACCCTATGGACTCAACATCTGTTGATATTCCAGTTCCAGATTATACAAAGTCGCTTACAAAAGATATAAAGGGCTTAAGAATAGGCCTGCCAAAGGAGTACTTTATAGAAGGCCTTGATAAAGATGTGAAGGAAAGGGTAGATTCTGCTATCGAAACACTAAAAGGCTTAGAGGTTAAATTTATAGATATATCATTACCACATACTGATTATGCTGTTAGCGTATATTATATAGTAGGATGTTCAGAGGCATCGTCGAACCTCGCACGTTTCGATGGAGTCCAGTATGGCTTAAGAGAAGAGTCTAAATCTCTGGTTGATATGTACAAGAGAACAAGGGCTAAGGGTTTTGGCAACGAGGCAAAGAGAAGGATAATATTGGGAACATATAGCCTAAGCAGCGGATATTATGATGCCTACTATCTTAAGGCCCAGAGAGTAAGATCTCTTATAAGAGAAGATTTTAATGAAGCCTTTAAGAAGTGCGACCTTATACTTACTCCAACTTCACCAACACCTGCATTCAAGCTTGGTGAAAAGACCAAAGACCCATTGCAGATGTATCTTTCAGATATATTCACAATACCTGCTAATTTAGCAGGTATACCAGCAGTATCTCTGCCTTGCGGATATAGTAAAAAGGGCTTACCCGTAGGCCTTCAATTTATGGCCAAGGCCTTTGATGAAGAGAATCTTATACGCGCAGCTTATGCTTATGAGCAGTCAGCCGACTGGAAAAGGCTAAAACCAAAACTATGAGTGATAAATACATTACCACAATTGGCTTAGAGATTCACCTGCAGATGTCTACCAAGACAAAGGCTTTTTGCGGATGCCTTAATGAATTTGGCAGGGAGCCTAATAGTTCTGTATGCCCTGTATGCTTAGGGCTTCCAGGGTCTCTCCCTGTTCTAAATAGCCAGTATCTAAAGTATGCTCTTAAAGCAGCTCTTGCGCTTAACTGTAAGATAGCTGATACTATGAAATTTGACAGAAAGAACTACTTCTACCCAGACCTGCCTAAGAATTATCAGATCTCACAATACGATATGCCGCTTGCTCTAAATGGCTTTGCTGATATTACGACTGCAAGAGCCGTTAAGAGAATAAGAATAACACGTGTCCATATGGAGGAAGATGCAGGAAAGCTTATCCATGATGAGAATATCCCAGCAAGTTACATAGATTTTAACAGGACAGGGACACCCCTGCTTGAGATTGTAAGTGAGCCGGATATAAGCTCACCTGATGAGGCCTATGCTTACCTTACTACATTAAAGGCCATCCTGGAGTATTTAGGTATCTCTGACTGCAATATGCAGGAAGGGTCTTTACGCTGTGATGCCAATATATCTGTTCGGTCCCCTAAACAGAAAGAGCTTAACCTAAAGGTTGAACTTAAGAATATGAATACATTTAAAGGGGTCAGCAAGGCGCTTGAGTATGAACAGAAGAGGCAGATAAAACTTTTATCAGAAGGAAAAAAGGCTACGCAGGAAACACGTTTATGGAATGAGAATAAAAAAGTAACTGAACCGATGCGCACAAAAGAAGAAGCGCATGATTATCGTTATTTTCCTGAGCCGGACCTTACGCCATTTACAATTGATAAGCCGTTAATAGAT
>JABMRG010000031.1 GCA_013202935.1 Candidatus Omnitrophota bacterium | reverse complement strand
GCAGGCCTGAGTGGGTAATCGCATGTTTTGGTATCATCTCCTGTGGCGCTATTATGGTGCCGATAGATGCAAAGTTAAGCGAAAAGGAGATCCAGTTTATATTGAATGACAGCCAGGCAAAGGTTATATTTACCAGTGAAAAACACCTTTCAAGCCTGGATAGCATAAGTTCTGTTCTGCAGCATCTGACTAATATAATCTCATTAGACAATGTCGAGCACAACGATATAACATTATTAAAGAATCTAAAATTAAGAAAAGGGGATAAGAAGTATAACCCGATATATCCTGAAGATACAGCAGTAATCGTATATACATCTGGAACCACTGGAGTTGCAAAGGGCGTAGAACTCTCCTATAAGAATGTCTTGTTCCAGGTGGTAGCTTTAAGTGATATAATTAAGTATAGCGCAAAGGATCAGTTTCTGTCGATATTGCCATTAAATCATATGCTTGAAATCACAGGAGGCCTGATAGCGCCCTTATATGCTGGTTCACGGATTACCTATTGCCATAGCCTAAAAACCACTACCTTGATCTCATTAATGAAGGAGACTCGTACAACTGTAATGATATCTGTTCCTCTTGTCTTGAAGATGCTGCATGATGGTATTATAAAAAAGGTTTCCAATCTACCCCCGATCAAAAGGAGGATTTTCGATCTCTTGTTTAATATCTCTAAATTTCTGCTTCGATTCAATATAAGAGCCGGAAAGGTATTCTTCCGTGCTGTTCATAATGAATTTGGAGGAAAGCTTAGGGCGCTTGTAAGCGGTGGGGCACCATTAAATCTCGATGTCGAGGTCAATCTCAACGCATTAGGCTTCAGGGTCTTGCAGGGGTATGGCCTTACAGAAACCTCACCAGTCATCTCGGTAAATAGCTTCAGGAGTAGTAAATTCGGTTCAGTTGGTAAGCCTTTACAAGGAACCGAAGTAAAAATTCTAAAAGAAGACAAAGATGCCAAAGATGGGGCTATTCTGACCCGCGGGCCACATATAATGAAGGGTTATTATAAAAATACAGAAAAGACAGCCGATATTATTAAGGATGGTTGGCTGCATACTGGTGATATCGGATACCTTGACAATGATGAGTTTTTGTATATCTCCGGCAGGCTCAGGAATCTCATAGTTTTAGGTGCAGGTAAGAAGGTCTTTCCGGAAGAGGTGGAAGAGGTAATAGGTAAGAGCCCTTGCATAAAAGAGGTATGCGTTATAGCAAAAGTCGCTACGCGGGGAGTCCGTGCAGGCTGCGAAGAGGTCTATGCTGTTATTGTGCCAGATGTTGACTCTTTTGATGAATCAGATAGAGCAGATGCCCGCGCAGTTAAAGAGAAGATAGCTTCGGAGATATCGCGATTAGGTAAAAACCTTGCTGAGTATAAGAGGATAGTTGATTTTGAAATACGCATGGATGAGCTTCCCAAGACAGCCACAAAAAAAATAAGAAGGAATGAAGTTTCAAAAAGCCTTGTAGCATGAAGAAGATACCCGCTGTATATCGAGATGAGTTTTCAAAGCAGTATATAGACCTTATAAAGAGCCGCGTACAGCTTGCTGCCCTACTTTTTATAGCAACATTTTTTATAGGAAGTACTGCCACCGTTCTAATCTTAAATGAAAACTTTACCCGGCAATTGGGGATTGCTTGGACACTTACAGTCTGTGTAAGCATTACGACAATCGTCTTGTCAGCGAGGGCTGCTACCTTGCGGGCCGCGGTATTAAGCGCAACATCGTTCATAGTTATGGCTCTCTCTATAATGACATGGTATCATGCTTCTTTGAGCGCACCGCCTTTTAATGTGGCAATGGTCTACATATTTATGCTTTTCGGTTTTTCACTTATGTTTCCATGGTTTCCGCATGAGGTTTTTGGAGTTCTTATATTGCATCTTGGAGCGTATGGAGTATTTTTGGCACATACCAAAACATACCTATACAAAAACTCTACCGCTACCACGTCACTACCAGATTATATACAGGGATTAGTTGTTATGGTTTTGGGTTTTTGCGTATGTTACATAGTAACCAAGCGTGAGCGTGAGCGTGATATTGAAAGTTTTATGCGTCTTAAAGATATAGAAGAGAAGAGTAATCAGATGAAAAAGGAGCTGGAACTGGCAACCCGTATACACGGCAGATTAGTTCCTCGGTCAACAAGCACGGACCTCGCAGATATAGCGGTTACGTATTTACCGGTCTCTTATATGGGTGGCGACTATGCAAAATTTCATTTTGTTGACAAGAATAAGCTGATCTTTATTATCTGTGATGTTACAGGGCATGGGGTTTCAGCCGCTCTTTTGGTAAATGCGTTCAATGGCGAGTTTGAGCGCCTTGCAAAAGATGCCAGGAACCCAGGTGAGCTTTTGAAAGAGATAGACCGCTTTATACTTAAAGATTTTGCAGAGACAGGCATGTATCTGACAGCTTTTTGCGGCCTCCTAGATTACATGACCAGAAAATTTAGCTATTCCAGCTATGGCCACCCCCCTCAATATGTATACAGGTCAGCTGACTCTAAATTAAACAGAATTATGCCTCAGGCAGGCTGGATGGGCCTTCCCATAGAAGATGAAAATATTTATGAGAATGAGATGCCGTTTGATAAAGGGGATCAGATACTGCTCTTTACAGATGGTATTGTCGAAGCCAGGAATAACTTAAAAGAAGAGTACGGGGCAGAAAAGCTTGAGGCCTTCCTGGATAAAAACCAAGGATTACAAACAGATGTATTCAACCAGAACTTAATAGATGAGTTAAACCTTTTCACGGGCAAGATATTTAACGATGATATATTCATACTTAATATTCGCGTAAAGTAGGTGTTTATATGAAAAGAAAGCCGGGAGTTCCGCATAATAAGTACTGTAGAGGCTGCGCTGCCATATGCTGCAGGAATCTAGCGCTAGCTATAGGAAAACCTGCAAATAGAAAAGAGATAGATGACTTAAAATGGCAGCTTCACTTTACCCGCGTAAAGATATATATAAGGCATCATCATTGGTATCAGTGGATTAAAAGTAAGTGCATGTATTTATCAGAAGATAATAAATGTATAATATATGAGCGCAGGCCTGATATCTGCAGAAAGCATAATCCCCCGGATTGCGAAAAATTCGGGAAGTTCTATGATATTATGATATCTACGCCAGAGGAATTGGAGGCGTATCTGGAAGCAAAAAAGAAGAATAGGCAAAAATCCAGTGGCAAATAAAATAAGGGGAAATTCTAATATGTTAGTATCAACTCTCATAATGGCTATATTAGCAGTGGCCTTGTCTTTAATGGCCTATTTTAAAGGTGCACATGTAGCTGGCATTAAGCAGGCTGCAAATATGTCTATACAAATACTACCTTTGCTTGTTCTAGCCTTTATAATAGCTGGCATGGTGCAGGTTCTTCTGCCATACGAGACAATATCAAGATGGGTGGGAGAAAGCTCTGGTATGCGTGGTATATTGATTGGTACGGTTGCAGGCGCTTTTACTCCAGGCGGGCCATATGTGAGCATGCCGATCGCTGTAGGATTACTACGAACCGGCGCAAGCATGGGCACAATGGTTGCTTATATGACAGGGTGGTCGCTATGGGCATTCAGCAGGTTGCCCTTAGAGGTAGGTATACTCGGCTGGAGATTCACTATTATAAGAATGATAAGTGTATTAATACTTCCGCCTATTGCAGGATTTATTGCGCAGTTTGTCAGTAAGCTTATAAGATGACCCATCTTTTTTAAAGTTGATTATTAAATATAACACCTACAATTAAAGTACTACATTCATAACATCAATCACACTACTACTTATAGTAAACAATATCTGCTTGAAAAATGTCCGGGAAAAGAGTAGAATAACTCAAGCAAACAAGGAGGTAAGCAATGACAACAGCCCAAGAAATAAGGCTTACAGAGTCAAGCGCAAAAGATTTTATAGCAGAAAAGGTTAAGGATGTATCCAGCACAGTAGGTGATGGCCTTGCAATAAACGCACTTTCAGGCGGAGTTGATTCTTCAGCCGTTACTATGCTGGGTCATAAAGCATTGGGAGACAGGCTTAAGACATATTTCATTGATAATGGCATCATGAGAGAAGGAGAACCGCAAAGAATAGTAGAACTTTTCAAAAAACAGGGCGTACATGTTGAGATATTGGATGCACAAGATAAGTTTTTCAATGCCTTCAAAGGCATAACTGACCCTGAAGAAAAAAGAGAAGCTGTGACCCAGACATTCTACAAGGATGTTTTTGGTAAATTAGTAAAAGAAAGTGGGGCAAAACACCTTTTGCAGGGTACTATCCTGACAGACATAGATGAGACAATTGCAGGAATTAAAAGGCAGCACAATGTATTTGAGCAGCTTGGTATAGACCCTCAGGCTGAATTTGGCTATAAGATAATAGAGCCTCTGGTTC
>JABMRG010000030.1 GCA_013202935.1 Candidatus Omnitrophota bacterium | reverse complement strand
CGCAATATCGGATAATGTTAGAAATAGAATTAAGCGTTTCTATGAGCGGGATGCAGAAATAATATATCCGCCGGCCGAAACTAATAGGTTTGAATCCTCAGCTAAGGATGAAGGCTTTTACCTGATAATATCAGCACTTGTTCCATATAAGCGCATAGACCTGGCAGTAGAGGCCTTTAATGCCTCAGGCAAGAGATTAATAGTGATCGGTACAGGCAATTCAGAAAAGAGGCTTAAGTCTATCGCAAGAGCAAATATTGAATTTCTTGGGTGGGTAGATGATAAGGATATAGCCGATTATTATTACAGGTGCACGGCGCTTATTTTTCCAGGTGAAGAGGATTTCGGAATTGTTCCTGTTGAGGCGAACGCTTGCGGTAAACCTGTAATAGCATATGGAAAGGGAGGAGTATTGGAGACGATTATACCTGCCAACCCGCCAGCCCACCAACCTGTGAACTCGCAGCCGACAGGCGTATTCTTCTACGAGCAAACACCCAAGGCCCTGATAGAAGCGGTTGAGTATTTTGAAGGAAATAAGGATAAATTTAATCCCGATACTTTAAGGGAGAACGCCTTACGTTTTGACAGAGGCGTATTTAAACAAAGAATCAGTGAATTTATAAAATCGAAAGTGAAAAAAAATGAAACGTAAAAATCATTTTGCAGCTATATTAGCCTTAACAATAAGTGATTTATTGATGGTGAATTTCGCATTTCTCTTTTCTTACTGGTTTAGATTTAACAGCGGAATAATACCAACAATATATGGCACACCTAACATAGCCGAGTATATAAAACCGCTTCCTATCATAAGTGTTTTGCTTCTGTTTATCATGCGCTCCTTCAATCTGTATGCACCTAAAAGAAGGCTATCTATTATTGATGAATTTTTCTCAATTATAAAGGCTATGATGGTAGGCCTTGTTGTCCTTATGGCTGCGACATTTGTCTATAGGGAATTTTCATATTCAAGGGTTATGATCACGATCTGCTGGGCGAATCTTATAATATTT
This sequence comes from Candidatus Omnitrophota bacterium, assembly GCA_013202935.1. Taxonomy (GTDB): domain Bacteria; phylum Omnitrophota; class Gorgyraeia; order JABMRG01; family JABMRG01; genus JABMRG01. Next base: position 4,991 of record JABMRG010000030.1, on the reverse strand, counting down.
ATATCCCTGGCAAGATTTGCCATAAACAGGATAAGGTTTATGCTAAGGGCTGCAAATAAGGATTTTTCTAATCTACTAATTTTAGGAACCGGCGCAACTGCCCAAAGGCTTATAAGGCATATTAGCGATGACCCGCACTGGAATTACAGGATAGTTGGGGCGCTTTCAATTTCAGGCGACTCAGTACAAGAAAAGAGAGAAGAGATGCCGATTATCGGTACGTTGGATGAGCTTTCCACTATTCTTTCTCGAAGAGAGATAGATGAAGTTATCCTGACTGTGCCTTCTCTGCCCCGCGACAAAATAATGTCTATAATTTTGGAATGCGAAAAGAGAATAATCCATTTTCGTCTCATTGCTGATCTGTTGGGTATGATAACATCACAGGTAGATATGGAGAATGTAGATGGCATTCCGCTTCTAGGCCTTAAAGAAAGCACTCTTGCGTTGAGTTCCAATCGATTTATAAAAAGGGTATCGGATATCATAGCTTCTTCTATAGGCCTTCTACTTCTTAGCCCTTTCTTTTTACTAATTGCCTTAGTAATAAAAATATCTTCTCAAGGCCCTGCCTTCTATTTACAGAAGAGGGTTGGTGAAGACGGAAGACGTTTTGCGATTATAAAATTCAGAACCATGATCTATAAGGCTGAAAAAGGTACCGGTGCTGTATGGGCAAAGAAAGATGACCCAAGAAGGACAAGAATAGGCGCTTTCCTAAGGGAGCACAATTTTGATGAACTGCCTCAACTTATTAATGTATTTAAGGGTGAGATGAGCCTGGTTGGCCCACGCCCTGAAAGGCCTAAATTTGTCGGTAAATTTAAGGAGGATATACCACGGTATATGGCAAGGCATAAGATAAAGTCAGGCCTGACAGGCTGGGCGCAGGTAAACGGCCTACGTGGTGACACATCGATTGAGGAGAGGACTAAATATGACATATACTATGTTGAGAATTGGTCGCTCATGTTCGATATAAAGATAATACTGATGTCAATCTTTCAAACACTATTTTCAAGGTCGGAGCACGCATACTGATGTCTCGAGAAAAAGTACTAAATATATGCAATAAGCTTTTACTGCTTAGTTTTTATCTCTTAGCAGTGGGGCTTACATTTTCTAATGCGCTTACAGAGATAGCCACAGGAGCCATAATAGTACTCTGGCTATTAAGAAAATGGATCGAAAAGGACTATAAATTAGCGGCTAAGAGGCTGACGCTGATTCTCCTTCTTTTCGTGTTGTGGAATCTGGCTTCGTTTATAAATTCAGGATATATGGATGAGAGCATAAGGGGCCTGTTCAAGGTGATTAAGCATAGCCTCCTTTTTATAGCTACGCTCGATTATTTCAAGAAAGAAAAAGGACAGCAGAAATTTTTGATCTTTATTCTAGGTGTTGCTTTTTTTATCTCTTTGAATGGAATCATCCAGCGCATAATAGGTGTAGACCTTATCAGACAACGGACACTAACTCCATTTGATGACCTGCGCAGAATTTCTTCTTCCTTTAAGCACTCGAATGACTTTGGCGCTTATCTTATAGTTATTATGACCATCATATTAAGCCTATTTTTTTCCAGGTCACGCCGTCTAAAGGAAAGAATCCTTATTATTCTAGCATCTTTACCCATCGGTTGGTGCTTGTTGGCTACTCATTCAAGGGGTGCGTGGATGGGATTTGTGGTAGCTTTCTTATTTCTTGCAGCAGTCAAAAGCAAGAGGTTGTTTGTACTTATTTTATTCCTTCTTCTTTTGTCACCGATAATCTTACCAAGTTCCATCAAGGATAGATTCTCTGACATATCCACTTTGAGCAGCCAGGGAACGGTATGGGAGAGGACAAAACTCTGGTCCGGCACGATAAATATGATAAAAGACCGCCCTATACTGGGATTTGGCGTGAATACATATACCAAAAATTTCCCCAAATACAAACCAAAAGATTATCCTGATGTAAGATATACACATAATAGCTATCTGCATATGGCAGCTGAAATAGGCATTATAGGATTAGGTATATTCTTAGCCTTTTTGATAAGCCTGTTAATATCGGTTGGTAAGGGTTTGAGTAGACTGAAGAAAGGTTTAGACCGTGATCTATCACTGGGGTTATTTGCCGGGACAATAGGATTTTTAGTTCACTGCATTGTTGATACGCATCTTTATTCAGTTACTCTCTCAGCCTTTTTATTTTTGTGCCTGGGACTTAACGTAGCTTTTCGTAACAGAGCTTTAAACAACTAGTACCTGTATGAAAACAGACCCAAGACAAGTAAAAAGAATTGTTATATTAAGAACAGACCGGATAGGTGAAGTTCTGCTCTCTACGCCTGTTATAGAGGCCCTTAGGAGAAAATTTCCGTCTGCGGGTATAAGTTTTGTAACTTCAGCCTATGCATCAGATATTGTATCAGACAGAGAAGATCTTACTGAGGTAATCGACTTTGATACAATCTCAGTAAACCCTTGCCTCTGCAAAACATTAGCATTAGCTGCTAAGTTGCGGAAAAGACATTTTGATATGGCGATAATATTAAATCCTCACAAGCTTCTGCATCTGAGCTCTTTCTTAGCAGGTATAAAGTGCAGAGTAGGCTACAATAGGAAATGGCCTTTCTTGCTTACCCATAAAGTAGAAGATAAGAAAAGAGAAGGCCTGATGCATGAAGTAGAATATAATTTAGAGCTCCTTAAGATCATCGATGTGTATGAAAAAAACACTAGGCCTTTTATCCCCGTTCTCAGCAAGAGCGTTTTATCTGTAGATAAGCTATTTCAAGAGAGAGGAATAACCGGCACCAAGAGAATAGTGGCAATACATCCAGGAAGCAGCAACTCCGATAAGAGATGGCCCCCTGAAAAATTTAGGGAAGTTGCTAAGATGCTTGCTGAATCAGCATCTGTAGAAGTTGTCCTTATAGGTGATGACTCAGAGAAGCCTCTTTGCGAAGAGATAGGTTCTGGGCTTAGGGGTGTGTATAACCTTGCAGGAAGTTTTACAGTAAAGGAGCTGGCCGCTTTTTTAAAAAGGGTAGACCTCCTAATTACAAATGACAATGGGCCTATGCATATAGCAGCAGCTCTTGGCACAAAGGTAGTAGCTATATTCAATAGTGACCTTAAGGGTTCAAATCCAAAAAGATGGGGCCCTTATGGTGAAGGCCATATAGTTATCTACAGGCCATTGGATGAGATAATGGCAGAGGAAGTGGTTGAGGCTGCGGAGAAGATTTTTAAATGAACAGCATGCAGAATAAGAAAATTCTTATAGTCAACCCATTTGGTATAGGTGATGTGCTTTTTACTGTGCCGATGATAGAAGCTATTAAAACAAGTTTAAGAGGTAGTTACCTTGGTTATCTCTGTAATATACGTAGCGCACCCATTCTTTTAAACCACCCTAGGATTGATAAGGTCTTTATATTTGAGAAAGATGAATACAGGCAGCTGTGGCAATCCTCAAGGCTAAAATGTATTAAGCGAGTGGTAGAGTTTTTAAAAGAGATAAAAAGTGAAAGGTTTGATACGGTATTTGACCTTTCTCTTGCAAGGGAATATGGCCTATTCTTAAAACTGGCAGGCATAAGAGAGAGGATCGGATATGATTATAGAAGAAGGGGGATCTTCCTGACGAAAAAGACGAAGCTTACCTCCGGATACTCTGAAAAACATATGATAGATTATTATTTAGAACTACTTAAATTTACAAATGTAGAAAAACCTAAAGAGCCAGTTCTTAATCTTGCTATTTCACAAGAGAGCAAAAAAGACGCAAAAGACATATTAGAATCTAACGACATATCTAGCAATGAAACCTTTATTACTCTGGCACCAGGCGGAGGTGCAAGCTGGGGTGGCACATCTTTTCGTAAACAGTGGCCAAAAGAAAAGTTTGCAGAGTTAACAACGCTCTTATGCAATAGAGGCGCAGAAAAAGTTCTACTTTTGGGTGGTTATGATGATAGCCCTATATGCGATTATATAAAGAAAAGAGAGAGCCGCTGCATAAATCTCTGTGGAAAAACAGATTTACTGACATTTATTGCTATTGTTGGAGACTCGAGACTGCTTGTAACGAATGATGGCGGGCCTTTACACATAGGTGTTGCTGCAGGTATAAAGACAGTATCTATCTTTGGGCCGGTTGATGAAAGGGTGTACGGGCCTTATAGGTCAGGAGATGAACATAGCGTGGTTGTAAACAATGATATTGACTGCAGGCCCTGCTATAAAAGATTTAAGATTAAAGATTGCCAGCATCGTAATTGCCTGGAAGATATATCGGTTGAAGAAGTAGCAAAAGAGGCTAAGTCGCAGCTTAAGAGTTTAGAAAGGATTAATAAATAGATGCGAAAACAACTGACTGTGCTTTTACTTGCCAAGAATGAGGAGTCCAGAATAAGGGGCTGTCTTGATTCAGTAAAGTGGGCTGATGAGATAGTGGTAGTAGATGGCTGCAGCGCAGACAAGACAGTAGATATATGCAAAGAATACAATGCCAAAATAGTCCGGCATAAGTTTGAGGGTGGTTTTGATATAGATTGCAACCTTGGCATAGATAATTCATCAGGAGACTGGATACTTAAGCTTGATGCAGATGAGGTGGTTACAGATGGCATGAGAAAGGATGTTGAGAGGATACTGGAAGATGACCAAGGGTATTCTGCTTTTAAATTCAGGCGGAAGAATTTCTTTTTAGGCCATTTTATGCGATATGGAGGCTGGTATCATTACTCTCTCCATCTCTTAAAAAGAGGCAAAGCTCGTTATAAAGGCCATGTTCACGAGACACTTATTGTAGACGGCAAAATAGGTATTATAGAAGGGGAAGTAGAGCATTATCCCTTCAGCAGCATATCCGAGTTTATAAACAGGCATAATAAATATTCCAACATAGAGGCACAGAAGCTTCTGGATACTCAAGGTATTCTGAGTAGAAGAACTATAGGGTACAACTTGACTATAAAGCCTTTAAAAAGATTCTGG
>JABMRG010000029.1 GCA_013202935.1 Candidatus Omnitrophota bacterium | reverse complement strand
GGGTTGACCGATATGTTCGATGAGATAATTACAGGACATGATATTGTAAACCATAGCGAATTACTTGGAAGAACAGTAGCAGGTAAGCCAGAACCAGATATATTTATGTTAGCAGCATTAAGAATGGGGCTTAATCCCAGGAATTGTATCGGGTTCGACGATTCTTTAAATGGCGCACTTGCAATACGCGCAGCTGGTATGGCGTGTGTGGCAATCGGAACTGAGCGGGAGATATTAGTTCCAGAAGCTGACCTTGTAATCCCAGACTTGTCTGAGATAAATCTTGAGACGATACATGAGCTTGCAGCTTCTAAGGCCTCCTCAGCTGGGTTCAAAGGCGCGATATTTGATTTTGATGGGGTTGTTGTAGATACTGTGGCAGAACATTTCCAAGCATGGAAAACAGCATTAGAGGAAGAGTTTAGAAGGTATCCTGATAAGTATGGTAGAGACAGGGTTCTCGGTTCCCATGAATTCCAAAATAGTATCAATGGCAGGACAAACGATGTTGCAACCCGAACTATATTGGTGCATCACCCTGAAGGGGAATTAAAACGAGTGGTTTCCAGAAAGCGCGTACTCTTCAAGCAACTTGTTGCAAGAAGAGATGATATTAGATTTTACTCAACCATAAGACTTATTAAGCAGCTTAGAGCAAACGGTATTAAAATAGCCCTTGGCACTGCCAGTGCCAATGCAGTATCTACGCTTGAAGAATTAGGGCTTAGAAGTTTATTCGATGCTGTTGTAGATAGTTCTCAGGCATCAGGTACTACAAAGCTGAGTATATTTAAAGTAGCTGCCAGTCAACTCGGGCTAGAAGCTCAAGATTGCGTTGTATTTGAAGATGCCAAACCGGGTGTCGAGGCAGCTAAAAGAGCAGGTATGCGGTGTATCGGAGTCGATAGGGCTCATTTACCACAGATACTGGAAGCTGCAGATCTTATAGTTGATGATTTAGAAGAGGTAGATTTTAAAGGAGTAGAGAATCTTTTTGGTCTCACTCTCGCATCTTCTACTATGGATTCTGGCAGAGTTGCAAAGTTTTCCTCGTCAGGAGGTCCTGTAGCACCTCAAGAAAGTATACCAATAGTATCCACTTTCAAAGGTGCAATATTTGACTTAGATGGCGTTCTTATAAATAGCAGGCCACAACACTTCCAAGTCTGGAAGAGTTTGTTCGAAGCAGAGTTTAGAAAATATCCTTATAAGTATGATGTTAATAGAAAATTCACCTATAGGGAATTTTTAAATAACGTTTACGGAAACGAAGGTTCAGCTACTATTTCAAGCATTCTTACAAAACATACCGGAGAAGAGGTAGCAAGATTAGCTGAGAAAAGGCGAAGGGATTTCATAGAGGCTATACTAAGGGAAGACGTAGCTTTGTATGAAAATACTATAGAACTCCTAAGAACCTTAAAAGCCGCAGGTATTAAAATAGCCCTTGCTACCTCTATTGCTGAAGCAGATATAATATTAAGGAAATTAGGTATGGATACTTTATTCGATGCGGTTGTTGATAGTTCCCAAGTTTCGGATAGTACAAAAAGGGGGATATTCAGACTAGCTGCAGAAATGCTCGAGCTAAGACCAAGTGAATGTATAGTATTTGAAGATTCTAAGCCAGGTATCACTGCAGCCAAGACAGCCGGCATGCTTTGCATTGGTGTGAATAGAGCAGATCAACCCGATTTACTGAAAGCTGCCGATAAAGTTCTGGATCAATTAGTTGCAGTGGACACTGAATGGCTAAGGCAGTTCTTTATTGAAAAAAGCCCTACTGTTTTTACAGATTCTGTTGATAGAAGAGTTATAGAACACCTGGCACAAAGAGTAGGGATAGATTTAGAAGCAATGCAAAGAATATTTCATACTTCTCTCAAGCCAGGCAGCGTATCGTTTCAAGAACCTACGACCTCGTGGGAATCTTTGTTGTATTATTTGCTTGCTGGCAGATTCTATTTTTGCATAGATGATACTTTTGATACCCATAATCTTTCTGACCCAAGGATAGATCCTTATGTAGATGATGTTCCTACATACCTAGATACGGATGCATATTACCATACTGAGATGAGGCGTATACTATATGGAGAAGATCATTTCAATTTGCCTGAAACTGAACATCAAAATTGCCTTCCTGCTTACGTGGTTCATGTACCAAGAAGTCATTTTGGAAGATATGCGACACCAGAGGCGCAAACCGAATTCTTAGCAAAAGTTCTTATACACGAATGGATAGAGCATTTTATGCCGTATTATGAAGGACCAATGCCAGAAGATTATATACCGCATAATGAGTTATTCGCACCAGCAGAAGGTAAGTTAGCAGCTATTGAAAAAGCTGCTGCTAGAGGAGCCATTGGAGATCTTTACACTTTAGTATATAATTATTATGTATTTCATGATCCTGCCGGCACACTAAAAAAAGCAATATTTGAGGCAATAAAAGAGATTGAAGATAGAGAAAGCGCTAACTTTCTTGTGAGAGGTATCAGTAGCGATGCAGATCTTTTAGCCTGGTATACGTATCAATTTGAACATAAATCTCTAAGCATACCCGCACTTAGTGCACTTTTGTATCAAAATAGAACAGAAAACAGCGTGATAAGAGATGCCGTAAGAGCAGTTAACAGCAGAAGTTTATCTAGGTTTAGGCACCCTGTAACTAAGCAGGTTTTATTACTGCCTCCGTCCGCCTCTTTAGAAGATGCTGCAGAATTCGAAGTAGTAGATTTGCTGGATCCTCGTGAAAAACATAGAGT
>JABMRG010000028.1 GCA_013202935.1 Candidatus Omnitrophota bacterium | reverse complement strand
GTTCTACATCACCACCATCTGCCTGAAGGGATGGCCTTATCTTACCTAAAACCTCTTCTACTCTTTCTTTTAACATGTTTTTCTCACTTTCTCAGCACAAGTTGTTCATCTATCTTTGCTACACCTGCTTCATCCCTGCCTGTATTATCTATCTTTTTAATAATATTTGCAGGCGTTAATTCTTCTTCAATCTGCTCCTTGACAAACCACTGTAAGAACTCCTCGGTCGCTTTATCATCTTCTTGCTTAGCAGCTTCAACCAGATCATGTATCAGCCCGGTGACCGCCTTTTCATGGGCAAGTGTCTTTTCAAAAAGCTCAGGCGCAGATGAAAACTCCTGTGGCGGTTGCTCAATGGGCTCCATCATAACCCTTGCGCCCTGGTTTATAAGATAATCGTAAAATCGTTCTGCATGCTCAAGCTCCTCATGAAACTGCCTCCTGAACCAGTGTGCAAAACCCGGCTTACCTGTTGAATCTGCATATGCTGCCATGCCCAAGTATAAATACCCGGAATATATCTCTCTATTCATCTGATGCTGTAACTTTTTCGCCATATTCTCACTTATCATCTCATCCTCCTTATATGGGAACGTTTCACTCGCTCACAACCCTTTGTGCTTCAATAAGTTATGGAGTTGACCATTACACTTTTGCTTCAAGCATGGGGACACTTTACTTACTTTACTATGTATTAAGCTATTGTAAAGTGTAATAGCCACAGCCATAACTTGTTGCAGGCTAATAAGTTAGAAGCGAGTGAAACGTTCCCTCTATTTGTCAAAGTGTTGCTTTATGTATTTGTCAAGTAGCTTCAGTGTTTCTGGTTTGCATTGTCCACATACAGTGCCTATCTTCGTCTTCTCTTGGAGCTCAAGGTATGTTCTTGTACCTTCGAGCACAGCGTGTTCTATCTCTAGATCAGTGACATTCATGCATTGGCATACTATCTTTGCCTTTTCCTTCTTGATCCTTTCCTCCATGCCATTACGCTTATAGTAATCATCTATAGCAGCACGCAGGGCCTTATCACCTAAGACAGAACAGTGTATCTTATGCTCAGGAAGGCCACCTAACTTGCTTGCTATATCTTTCGGTGATAATTTATAGGCCTCATTAATCTTCATGCCTTTTACCATCTCAGAGAGTATAGAGGTACTTGCTATTGCACTTGCACAACCATATGTCTTCCACTTACAGTCTGTTATTGTGTGCTTATCCTTATCAACCTTGATGACCATAAGCATCTGATCACCACATTTTATATTACCCACTATACCCTTGCCATCTTCCTTATATTTCTTCTCATCATCAAGAAGATTTTTGGGTTGAGTAAAGTGCTTTTTTATTTTATCGCTATAAACCCATATGTTAGACTTATCCATATTATACCCTTACTTTTTTGCTGGATATGCAGAAGATATATCTCTTACCTTCTTTATAACCTTTGGCAGTTTCTCTATAACATAATCTATATCTTCTTTGGTGGTATCTCTGCCCATGCTGAAACGAATAGCACCGTGTGCCTTTTCTGGGCCTAAGCCTACAGCCAAAAGTACATGCGAAGGATCGAGTGAGCCAGAGGCACAAGCAGAGCCTGTTGAAACAGCGATACCTTCCATGTCAAGGTATAGTAGTATTGCTTCGCCTTCTGAACCCTCGAATGATACATTCAATGTTGAGGTTAACGAGTCTGTTGGATGACCATTAAAACTCACCTTTGGTATCTTATCTTCTATGGCCTTTTTTAATCTCTTCTTATACCCCAGAAATCGCTTTGCTTCCTGACTCATCTCTTTCTTGCGCATTTGAAGAGCCTTTGCAAGGCCTATTATACCAAGAGTATTTTCTGTGCCAGCGCGCCTACCCTGTTCCTGATGCCCCCCTCTTATAAGAGGACAGAACGGAACACTACTTCTTACATATAGGCCACCTATGCCTTTTGGACCATAGATCTTATGCGCTGAAAATGACAAAAAGTCTACATTGAGTGCCCTGACATCAACAGGAACCTTACCAACCGCCTGAACAGCATCAGTATGGAATAGGGCACCATTATCATGCGTTATCTTAGCTATTCTTTTAACATCCTCTATTGTCCCTATCTCATTATTGGCCATCATAATAGAAACAAGCAGGGTCTTTTTAGATATCTTCTTCTTGAGTTCATCGATATCTACCTTGCCATATTTGTCTACTTTTATATATGTGACAGGCGTACCTCTTTCAAGCAAACATTTTGAACTCTCCAAGATACAAGGGTGCTCGATCTTGGATGTTATGATCTCATGCCTATGCCCATGAGCTACGTTACAGACAGATGAGCAGCATTGAACAATATTTAATACTGTGTTATTAGACTCAGACCCGCTTCCTGTAAATATGACCTCATCCGGCTTTGCATTAATAAAACCGGCTATATCTTTACGTGCCTTCTCAATAGCAGCCTTAGTAGCTCTACCATAGTCATGAAGACTTGACGCATTTCCAAACAACTCCATAGCATCTTTTAAAGCCTTTTTCACTTCAGGATGAAGCGGTGTTGTAGCATTATGATCTAGATAAATCTTTCTCTTGGACATAATCACCAATCCTTCTGTTTTCTTCTTAGCAATACAAGGTCTTTCAGGGAATAAGTTACTAAATAAGATTCCATCTTCTCTTTCAATCCGAGCCAGAAACCTTTTACTTTACAATCTGAAGAATGGATACACTTTACCCTTCTTCCCTTTTGTCTGTAACATATAAGTTCTAAGACTTCTCTTTCAACAGCCAAGACTATATCCTTTGCTAAAATCTTATTAGGAGCCTTTGCTAACATATACCCACCACCAGGACCGCGTACGCTCTTAAGGATCTTGGCTCTCTTTAAACAGATAAGAAGCTGCTCTACATAATCAGAGTCGATCCTTTCTTTTGCTGAAATAGAAGCAACTGAAACGGGTTTCTTTTCTTTATACTTATCTGCTATACGTATAGCGCAAGACAAAGCATAATCCAAGCGGGAATTTATCTTCATAACTTAAACCTTCTTTCCATGGTGCATAATTATATAATACCCGCTATTTTTTGTCAAGTATTATTTTTAAAGATAGCTGCCTGCTTCCAGATAGCTGATATAATCTTTAACTGCCTTCTTGAGGGAGCTAAATTTATAATCACATCCTGCGGCTCTTAGCTTAGTCAGCTCTGCCTCTGTAAAATACTGATACTGGTTTCTTAAGTTTTCAGGCATATCAAAATACTCTATATTAGGCTCAATATCTAATGCCAAAAAGAGCGCATTAGCAAGATCGTTCCATGTATGCGCCTGGCCTGTTCCCAGGTTATATATGCCGAATTTTGTAGGATTTTCTATGAAATACCATACCACCTCAACAGAATCCTTTACATATATAAAATCTCTCTTCTGTTGGCCATCTTTATATTCTGGTTTATGAGATTTAAAAAGACGTATCTTTCCAGTCTCTTTTATCTGATGATAACCTTTATTTATCATGCTACGCATATCAGCTTTATGATACTCATTTGGGCCATATACATTAAAAAACTTAAACCCTACAAGCTTCTCTTGTAACTTATTCTCTAGAACCCAGAGATCAAAAAGCTGCTTTGAATTTCCGTATTCGTTCAAGGGTTTAAGTGATGGCATAAGGTCATCCTTGTCAGAATAACCCAATTCCCCTGCACCATAGGTAGCGGCACTACTTGCATATATGTACCTCTTGCCATTCTTAAGGCACCACTCGGCAAGTTTTTTTGAATAAAGATAATTGTTCTTTGCAAGATATGCGCTATCCCTTTCTGTTGTGTCTGTGCACGCCCCAAAGTGAATAACCATATCTATATTCTTATCAAGCTTATCGCTATTGACAAGTTCTAGGAATTTATCGCGCTCAATATAATCTGCAATCTTTTTGCCTGCAAGATTTTCGGAGTCTTTCTTCTCACCAATATCTACAGCTATAATATCATCTATACCCTGCTCATTCAGCTTCCAGATCAGGCAACTTCCAATAAAACCAGCTCCCCCAGTTACAACTACCTTCATATATATTCCTCCGCCAAATACGAACTGCGTACATACGGCGCACTTGCTACAAACTTAAACCCCATCTCCTCTGCTTCTCTCTTATAATACTGAAACTTATTAGGTGTGATATACTCCTTCACAGGATAGTGTTCCCTGCTAGGGGCAAGATATTGCCCTATGCTTAGGAAATCACACCCTATGCCTCTAAGATCTGCAAAGACCTGTAATATTTCTTTCTCAGTTTCACCAAAACCTAGCATAATCCCACTCTTAGTATAAGCTTTAGGCCCAGCCGATTCTTTTGCTGTCTTTAAGACTTCCAATGAGCGCTTATAATCTGCTTCAGGCCTTATTGCAGGGTATAGCCTTGGCACAGTTTCAAGATTGTGATTTATTATATCAGGGCCTTGCTCAGCTATCTTTTTTATAGCTTCTCTATTACCTTTAAAATCAGGGATAAGGACCTCTATGGCAATACTTTCGACACGGCTACGAATGTTTGAGATTGTCCTTGCAAACTGTTCTGCCCCGCCGTCTTCTAAATCATCACGAGTAACACTTGTAATTACTACATGCTTTAAGCCAAGTTTCTTGACAGCATCGGCAATGTGGACTGGCTCATCTTTATCGACTAAAGAAGGCTGTCCGTTCTTAATATTGCAGAACTTACAGCTGCGCGTACAATTGCTGCCCAGTATCATAAAAGTGGCTGTACCCTTATGGAAACATTCTGAAATATTCGGGCAGGCTGCTTCTTCACATACAGTATGCAGATTCAGGCTTCTCAGTAACGACTTTGTATTACTGCAGTCGCTTAAGTTTATTCTCTTATTTAGCCATTTCGGCTTTTTTGTTAGGGTTGCCATCGTAGATTTAGTTCGCGGGCTGCCTTTGCCTCATCAAGCCGCTTAACAGGCATATGCTCTGGTGCATTGGTAAGTTTCGCAGAGTCAGTCTTTGCAAGCTCTGCAGCCTCTATCATAATATCTATAAACTCATCGAGTGTCTCTTTTGACTCTGTTTCAGTAGGCTCTATCATCATAGCCTCTTTTACTACCAACGGAAAATATACTGTAGGGGGATGAATTCCTTCATCTACTAGGTATTTTGCTATATCTATAGCGTGCACACCCTTTTCTGCCTGCCGAGAAGCAGAGAATACACACTCATGCATACATATTCTGTCAAAGGCAAGCTCATAATATTCTTTTAAGCGTGCAAGTATATAATTTGCATTTAAGACCGCATATTCGCTCACCTCTATAAGGCCCTCTTTACCTAAAAGCAGCATGTATGCATATGCC
>JABMRG010000004.1 GCA_013202935.1 Candidatus Omnitrophota bacterium | reverse complement strand
CTATGGCGCTACACAATGCTCCCCTAAGTCGCATTGTTTCGCTGTTACCCCTTAAGGGGGTGCCTGCACCCCCTTAAAACCCCCAGTTGTATGGAATTAAAATTCCATACAAATGCTTTATGTAGTTACTTTCTTATCAAGTACATTCAGGAATGCTTCAACTATTACCGGGTCAAATTGCTTGCCAGAGCCGTTCTTTATCTCTTCCGTGGCATCGCTCTGCTGCATGGCTTTGCGATGAGGCCTATCAGATGTCATGGTATCATAGGCATTAGCTACGCCTATGATGCGGGATATCATGGGGATATCATTTCCTTTTAAGCCATCGGGATAACCGGTACCGTCAAAATGCTCATGATGATATCGGATAAGCTCAAATACCTCTTCTATCTCCTTTATGGGATGGAGTATCGCCTCGCCTATCTCTGTATGCTTTTGAAGCGCCTCTACTTCTTTTTTGGTGAGTTTGCCCTTTTTGGTAAGTATATTATCAGGAACCCCTATCTTTCCTACATCATGCAGGAGCGATGCTATTTTTAACCTGTCATAAAACTTCTCCTCAAAATTAATATATGGCAGCAGGGTTTTCAGCTGATCTGTAATAGCGACCGACAGTTCGCTCACCTTTAATGCGTGGCCATGAGTATAGTTGTCCTTTGCGTCTATCGCATAGGAAAAAGCGCTTGCAGCATCTATAAACAACGAATGTTCCTCTTTGTATAGCTGATCAAGCTTTGCAATCCTCTGCTTAAGCTCTTCATACATACGGGCATTTTCAAGTGCAATGGCCGCATTATTTGAGAGTGTAGAAAGAAGCGACATATCATCTGTGGTATACCTGGCACCTGAAAGCTTTGCACCCAATACCAGAAATCCTATCATCTCACCCCTTAAAAAACTTGGTATGCATAAAGCAGCCCCTAGTTTATGCATAGTAACCCTTATCTGCTCTAAGGTTCTTTTCAGCATAAGCTGCTGCGGAAACATCTTCTCGCCCTGTATCCAGCTAAGTATACTTTCGTAACTTAAAGGCTCTCTCTTTTCATTAAGCCATTCCACGAAAGAGGAGTCACTATCTATTCTTTCCATAGTTTCTATATTCCTAAAACCACGGTTTGCCTCTCTTACATAGCTATTTGCCTTCTTATCAAATATATAGACGGAGCAGCCTACAACACGCACCTCTTTTGATACAAAGCGCACCATAAGCTTCATAAGCTTTTCTGTATCAGTAATAAGGCTCATGCCCTTTGCGATATTTTTTAATGTACCCATATAGTCGTAGCGGCGCTGGTATAAGACTCTATCAGTCAGTACAGCAAGCCAGCTTTCCAAAGGGCGTATAAATATCGTTATTACAAAAAGCGCTATAACAGGCAGCACCCATTGATTTATATTAAAATGGGCTGATAAGATCTTCTGCCCGATAAAAACAACAGCAACAAATGTGCCGACTATAGCTCCATAAAAAAGTGAGAATATAAGTGTTCTCCTCTTTATAAACTCAACACCCATAAGCTGTACGGTATATGTAGCAACAGCAACAAATAGATTCGCAGCAGCGACTAGATAAAAGGCAAGAGGCCCTATAACAGGTATATCTATACCATAAACCGTAAAGAACATAACACTTCCGCCTAAAAGTCCGGCTAAGCCTGCAACAGTGATATACCTTAACTGCCTCTTTCCTAAGTCTGTAAGGTTTTTATATGCACGATAGGATAGGTAATGCGCATAGATAGGACACAATAAAAAGAATGTTATAAATAAAGGATAGAATCTGCCAGCATCGGACCAATTCATCCCTAATTTTAAAGAGGTAGATGGTATTAAATATGGTGTAAGAAATAGGGCTGAGAATGTACCTGCTATACCATAGATTATTCCTGTTAATATCTTCTGTTTGTCGCCAAGGCCAATCAGTTTTATTACAAAATGAAAGTAGAATACCGCCAAAAAGCATAAGGCGATATGGGAGAATCTCGCCCAGTATAAGGATGCCTGGGCGCTTTTAGCCACTAAGAGCATAGATATGCTAAAAGAGAACGCTGCTATGGAGAGCATAAGTAAAAAGTAGCTTTTTACAATCTTGCCTCCTCTGCCCCGTATAAATATCAGAGAACCCAAAAGCAGCGTAACGCCTAAGGTAACAAATGCGCCTATTACGTAATTTATCTTATAGTAATACATATTACGGCACCTGCCCTAACGTAGGCCTCTTTCCATCTGACTTTCTTGCACTCTGCCTTATTTTTCCTGTCTCAAATGCCTTTAAGAACGCCGCTACCATATAAGGGTCAAACTGCATAGAGCCGTTTGACTTTATCTCTTCCTTTGCTATATCATCTGATAATCCATTGCGGTAAGGCCTGTCAGAGGTCATAGCATCATATGTATCAGCAACAGCAATAATCCTCGCCATAAAAGGTATCTCATCAGACTTTATCCTATCAGGATAGCCTTTGCCATCATACCGTTCATGATGATGCCTAATCCCGCCTAAGATATCACGCAATCCCTT
>JABMRG010000027.1 GCA_013202935.1 Candidatus Omnitrophota bacterium | reverse complement strand
GTATATGCAGGGCGCAGAACTACCGGGTATTTAAGCTTTTCTGCTATTCTTTCGGCTTCTTCGACAGAATGGCTTGGCTCTGATTCTGCCATAGGAACGCCTATCTTATTCATAGTTTCCTTAAAGGCGATACGGTCCTCACCACGCTCTATAGCATCTGCCTTAACACCGATTATCTCAACATTATGTTTTTTCAAAACACCGGACTTATGAAGGCTGGAAGCAAGATTCAAACCTGTCTGGCCGCCTAAGTTAGGCAATAATGCGTCTGGCTTTTCGATTTCAATTATTTTTTCAATTGTTTCTGCGGTCAGCGGTTCTATATATGTCTTATCAGCTGTATCAGGATCTGTCATGATAGTAGCGGGATTTGAATTAACCAACACTACTTCGTATCCTTCTTCTTTTAATGCCCTGCATGCCTGTGTTCCCGAATAATCAAACTCACAGGCCTGTCCTATGATAATAGGTCCTGAACCTATGATTAAAACCTTGTGGATGTCTTTGCGTCTGGGCATTTCTCTATCCCTTTCCTGGTTATTATTGAAATATTATTATACCATATTCTCGACATATTTTGCAATAGCCAAAGATGCGGTCAGCCCGGGCGATTCTATGCCTATCAGGTTTATGAGCCCGGAAAAGCCCTTCTTACTCTCCTCGGATATGACAAAATCTTTGGCCTCTTCTCCTTCTGCCTGAACCTTTGCCCTTACACCTGCCATATCTGGCGTAAGATCATCTCCGGCTATAAAGGGTAAGAAATCCTTTACATATTTATAGAATTCAGACATATGTGCCTTATCTACATTATAATCTATCTCATCGACGTAGAACGCGTTGGGCCCTAGTTTCATCTCACCGTGCAGGTCCATAACAGTATGTATTCCTAAGCTGTATTTCCTTGGGGTAGGATATATGAGCCTGTTCGTAAGATTCGCCTTGGTGTTGCTTACACGAAAATACTCACCCTTGTTGTAATAGAGCCTATATGCGCATTTTTCTATATCTATACCGACCATCTGGGCTATCTTGTCTGAGTAAAGGCCTGCACTGTTTATCACTCTCTGGGATAATATCTTCAGTGTTTCTCCATCAGCATCACGCACTGTAACCTCATATCCTTTGCTCTTTTTTTCTATACCAGTCACCTCACAGCTATATGCAAAAACAGCTCCCTTGTCTTTAGCTAAAGACTCCAAGGTCTTCATAAGCTGATGGGAATCAACTATGCCTGTTGATGGTGATTCTATTGCGCCAAGCCCTGCAATATTGGGTTCGATATCTTTAATCTCATCCTTGTTCAGGAATACCAGGTCATCAACACCATTGGCATGTCCGCGAGTAAGCAACATATCAAGTTCCTGTATCTCTTCGTCAGTGGTCGCAACAATAAGTTTTCCTATTTTCTTATGGGGAATATTGTGTTTTTTACAAAACTCATAGAGAAGGTTTTTTCCTTCCACGCAGAGTTTTGCTTTGAGTGAATTTGTGGGATAGTATATCCCTGAATGGACAATCTCGCTGTTTCGGCTCGAAGAACCCTGGCCGAAAGACTTCTCTTTCTCGACGACAATAATATTTCTATCTTTACTGCTTAATGCGGTTGCGATAGAAAGTCCTACAACACCAGCTCCTACTATGATTATGTCTGTTTTTTCCATGTAATAAATGTGTGGCCTCAGGCACCATTTAACTAAATGGTGCCTGACGCCATTTTCTTATACTACGCCTTGGTCTAACATCGCATCTGCAACCTTGACAAACCCGGCGATATTCGCACCAACCACATAATTACCAGGTTGGCCATATTCCTCTGCAGCATCATAAGCAGCCTTATGTATTGCCTGCATAATGCCTTTTAAGCGAGCATCTACTTCCTCTCTTGTCCAGTTAAGCCTTTGAGAGTTCTGGCTCATCTCAAGACCAGAGGTAGCAACACCACCAGCATTTGCAGCCTTGCCAGGGCCGTAAAGAATACCTGCATTGAGAAACTTCTCAATACCTTCTGGAGTAGTAGGCATATTAGCGCCTTCTCCAACAACAAAGCAACCATTATCCAGAAGCTTCTGTGCATCTTCACCGCTTATCTCATTCTGCGTAGCAGATGGGAAAACTGCGTCGCACTTGATACCCCATGGATTTTGGCCTTCAAGATATTCACAGCCATACTTATCAGCATATTCCTTGATGCGGCCTCTCTTTACATTCTTTAGCTCCATTACAAAGGCAAGTTTCTCATCATCTATACCTTTGGGATCATGGATAGTGCCGCTTGAGTCTGAAAGCGTAACCGCCTTTGCGCCAAGCTGATTCAGCTTTTCTACTGTATATTGGGCAACATTTCCAGAACCTGATACTGTACATAGCTTGCCCTTGAATGAGTCTTTGCGTGTCTTTAGCATCTCTTCAGCAAAATAGACACATCCATAACCTGTGGCTTCTGGCCTGATTAAGGATCCGCCCCAACTTAAGGCTTTCCCAGTAAGCACACCAACAAACTCATTGCGAAGACGCTTGTATTGACCGAACATAAATCCTATTTCACGTCCGCCAACACCTATATCACCAGCAGGAACATCTGTATCCTGGCCAATGTGCTTACAGAGTTCTGTCATAAATGACTGGCAGAAACGCATTACTTCATTATCTGATTTTCCCTTTGGATCAAAATCAGAGCCGCCTTTACCGCCGCCCATTGCCAATGTTGTAAGTGAATTCTTAAAGACCTGTTCAAAAG
>JABMRG010000026.1 GCA_013202935.1 Candidatus Omnitrophota bacterium | reverse complement strand
GATGTAGTCAATATAGGATGAAAGAGCATCATGTTCCCTAAGGTGTGCCTTGTAAGTCTCTTTACCCAGTAGCTCCTCAAGATATTCATAAAAACAAACGGCAGAAAGTTTATCAAGCCTGTAATCCATGCTCAGCCTAAGAAGCTTATTAAGCTCTTGCTTATTGAGTTTTTTACTCAACTCATCGATAAGTTGGCTTCTCTCATCTTCTGCCTTTTTAAAGTCTACCCCCTTCTCTTTCCTGCTAACTTCTACAAAATTATAAAAATTTGAGTATTTGCTATAATCTATCCTGAGGCTCTTTGCAGACTTGCTAAGATAAGACGCATATTCAGCAAGAGTTATATTTTTCTTCTGGTACTGAGCAGCCTGGTTTTCAAGTTCCTCCAAAGGTTTTGAGTAGATACGCTTCTTAGCCTTATTCAATATTGACTCTAAGGTAAATAAATATGTAAGTATTCCCTTCTTATCAGGTTCAATACTAAAATAAGTATCCTTATGCTTAAGGTATAGGTCTCTATCTTCTGCCCCAAACGCGGATATCTTTAAATCGTTATTCTGTATCTTAAAATATTCAGCACCTGTAAACAGAGCCTCTTTTACAAATATACGGTTTATCTTTTCCTTCGCCTCTGTTTTAGGAAATCTGTCATAAAAACTGGTATCCAGCCTCTTTGAGGCACCTTCCAGGCAAAGAAGTTGTATGTCGTAGTTCTCTGAAAGTATCTTTAGTATTTCTGCAATATTAAACTGCGCTTTTTCATTTACGTGTGCATCCTGTATATGAACTACAAGGGTATCACTCTTGCCTTTAAAGGACTCTACTATCTGCCCATAAGAACTGGGTATTGTAATAGCAGAAGGGTTCTGTCTTATATCAATAAGGTTCTTTTCTGTTTGAGGTATTACATGGCGTTGGGCATGGGATTTGGTTCCGAATAAACTGCGGCTTGCAGTAGCATATGGTATGCTTGAATTGAATATAAATGTAGTAGTAACAATAAGTACTACTACATTCCATATATTCTTGTGGTTTTTGGTCTGCCAGGGAATCACTTTTAACCTCTTGTATTTATTAATACTTTTTTAAAGTAAATAATAAGTAAGCATAAAAAAAGGGAATATGCTTCTTTCCCCTTAAATATGCCTCATAAGTACTTAAAAGTCAAGGTGTTGGGGCAAATTTTGTAGTTTTCTTCTATACAGTATCTTCAATCCAGTTAAGATAGTCTTTATCCCCTTCTGATATGGGCATGGCTATGATCTCAGGCGTATCGTAACTATGCAACTCTCTAACTTTCTTCTTTAGTCTCCCAAAGCAGGCCTGTTTTGTCTTTACTATTAGTAAGCACTCACTAGCTGTATCCTTTTTACCCTGCCACATAAAGATTGACTTTATATTAGGTATGATATTTACACAGGCAGCGAGCTTAGAATCAACAAGTCCATCTGCTATCCTTTCAGCCTCCTCCTGTGATGAAGCTGTTATAAAAACTACGATATAATTCATCCCAGCGTCTCCTTTGCGGTATTTATCATATTATAGTGTATAGTTACTGTATCTTCAACATTTATCGCATACCCACCTGCTAAAACAGCAGCTGCCGGTATATGCTCGTTTTTACATAAGCCAAATATCAACTCATCCCTTCTTTTTAAGCCCTCGATACTAAGAGATAGGCCTCCCAGCTGATCATTCTTATAAGGGTCTGCGCCAGCAACATAGACCAGGAGTTGGGGTTTAAACTTATCTATTATCTTTGGAATATGCTCGTTAAGTTTTGCTATATATTCATCATCTCCTGTGCCATCATAGAGGCCTACATCGATGTTGCTAGGCGGCTTCTCAGCTGGATAATTGTGTTCCTGATGTATTGAGAATGTAAATACGCTCTTATCATCTTTAAATATATCTGCTGTTCCATTCCCCTGATGCAGGTCGCAGTCAACGACCAGGACTCTCTCTATCAACCCTTTAGCCTGGGCTTTTCTTATGCCAACAGCTATATCATTAAATACACAAAAACCTTCTCCATGGTCAGCAAACGCGTGGTGAAATCCACCTCCGATATGAACGCTTACACCACTCGTTACAGCAGCCTCACAGCATCGGATAGTTCCTTCTACGCATATTCTTGAGGCCTCAATAAGTTCTGGCGAAAAAGGCAATTCAAGCCTCATAAGATCATGAGTAGTAAGCTTACCACTAAACAGCTTTTCTACGTATTCCTCTGTATGCACCAGAAGAATATCATCTTTGCTTGCCGGATCAGGCAGAATAAAATCCTTCTCTTTAAAAAGTCCTTCTTTTAGTATTCGATTGTATATTAAAAGATATTTTTCGGTAGGAAAAACGTGGCTGCCAATATCGACCTGGTACTTAGGAGAGTAGGTGAGCTTCAAAAGGCTCCCAGCATGACTTATGCATCCTGTTCTTCTGCTGCTTCCTTTTTTCTTAAGGAGATATCATAATCCTCTTCTCCCTCTAAGAGAACATGGCCTTCTCTTGCAAGCCAACCAAGGCTCATCAATATAAGTTCACGCGGTTTATCTAGTCCGGTTACAAGGTCTGAAAGCTTCACCTTGCCATGTCCATCAAGATAGTGCCATATATCGCCTGCTACAATGCCTATATTTGTTATCATAACAGACTCTCCTTTCGCTTGTTAAAGCTCCCGCAACGTGGGCATTTGGAAATTACATCATGCTGGCTGTCTACATAGGTATGGAGGCAAACTTTACATTGCCAGATAGATTTTTTCTCTGATGTGTACTGCTTTGGCTTTGTCTCTCTATCAAAGAAAAGCCATAAAAGAAGTAGACAAACTACCGTCATTAATAAATATAACGCAACTGCTGTGGATATGTCAAGCTCAATCATGGTCTATTGTAATTTTGTTTTTCTACTTAATTTCTAGTGAAATTATACCCTCTTGATCTTCTTGCGGTTTATCAGGACTCAAGGATGAAAACTTCCACTTCTTTAGATATCTTGCAGCAATAAGATCTATCTCAGGTCTACCTGAAGTCTCTAGATTATCAACAGCCTTTACGCTTCCATCAGGCGATATTATTATCCTCAACTTTACCTTAAAATGTGCTCCTGCTGTTTCTTGCGAGAGTACTATAACTTCTTTGTAATCAGGAGGCGAAGGCCTAAATATTATAGACCTTTCTTTTGCTCTCCCTTCAATAATCGATAGGCCGGCCTCTTCTCTGGCTAAATCCTTATCTCCTGACACAACAAGAAACTCTTTCTTCTTCTTTATTACTTCGCTTGCGTTAGGCTTATAATGGCTCTCATCCAATCTTGTGCTTTTATGAAAAGGTGCCTTAATAGGTTCTGTAGTTAAGGCATCCTTGTGGAGTAATATTGGAGCTCCTAAGCCTTTCTGGTCTAGAACAGAACTCATCTTAAGAGTTTCGAGTTCATGCCAGAAAGACTCCTTATCCAGAACAGAACCTAGAAAAGATATATCAGAGAAACCCTTTTGTCGGACACCTATAGGAACAATGACTACTGTAAACATCAAAAAACAGAGCAGGTGCCAGAATAAGGATATGATAATAGCTCGGTTAAAATTGATCTTTAATAGCATAGCTTTATTTATTCAGATGTGGCAGTAGTAGCGATATTCACCCGGGATACACCTTCTTGTCTGCATATATCCCAAACTAACACAATCCTTCCCAGCGATGTCTTCTTGTCTGCCTTTATTAATACGGGAAGCCTGGCTGAAGCTATTCTTTTAAGTATAGAGGAGAGTTCTTTTAAGGTAACGAGCTTCTGG
>JABMRG010000025.1 GCA_013202935.1 Candidatus Omnitrophota bacterium | reverse complement strand
GCCTTGGCACGTCCCTTTTTAGTCTTAAATTCTTCTGAACGCGCTGTCTTAATGATAGTACCACCTCTATTTAATATATTACTTACAGAGCGCCTGTTAAATTCAGTAAACTCGCCATTTATGAGGCCTTGATAACCATAGGTTACTGCAAAGACCTTAAGACCGTGGTAAATAGCGGTCCTTGTAACACTTCTCACAGCGGTATTCATACCTGCACAGTCACCGCCACTGCAAAGAAGGGCTATGCGTTTAAGTTTTCTCATAATTTGTCAAACTCTCCCTGATCTTTTGCTTTAGATCTTGCTGTCTCATCATCTATCAGGCCTTCCTTAAGCAGCTGTTTCATTGATTTGTCCATTGTTATCATGCCATGCTGCGCGCTCGTCTGTATCACTGTAAGGAGCTGTTCAGTCTTGTGTTCCCTTATAAGGCTCCTTACAGCAGATGTGCCCGTCATTATCTCACACGCAACAACCCGACCCTTTCCTTTCTTTGTAGGTAAGAGTTGCTGGCAGACTATTCCTTGAAGGCTACCTGCAAGCTGCACCATAATCTGCTTCTGCTGATACGGCGGGAAAATATCTACAAGCCTGTCAATTGTCTGTGGCGCATCAGGAGTGTGGAGTGTGCTTAAAACCAGATGGCCCGTTTCAGCAGCTGTAATCGCAGTAGATATAGTCTCAAGATCCCTCATCTCACCCACAAGGATAACATCGGGGTCTTGCCTGAGGGCATGTTTTAAGGCATTGGCAAAACTTTTTGTATCAGAGCCTACCTCTCTCTGCTTAATAACACTCTTCTGGTTTGCGTGAACATACTCTATAGGATCTTCTATGCTTATAATAAGAGCCCTTCTTTCGTTGTTTATAAGGTTCACCATAGCTGCCAGAGTAGTACTCTTTCCCATGCCGGTTGGGCCTGTTACTAAGACGAGCCCGTTGGGTCTCCTGGCTAATTCTGCTATTGCAGGCGGGAGCCCTAGGTCTTCTATGCTCTTTATCTTCGCAGGGATAACGCGAAACGCCGCTTCTACACTACCTCTTTGCATATGCACATTTACCCTGAATCTTGAAACACCTGGTATATATAGAGATAGATCCAGTTCAAGGTTTGTCTCAAACTTTACCTTCTGCTCATCATTCAGGATAGAATATATAATCTTTTTTGTGTCATCACGGCTAAGCACAGGGTAGGTTGTGCGTTCAAGAAGGCCATCTATTCTTATTATGGGAGGCAGCCCCTCTGTAAGGTGAAGGTCAGAAGCATTTTTATCAACCGCATACTGTAATAGATCCTTTATATCATTTGCCATTTTTTCGACTCCTTCTTTTTACATGGCATGGTTGCCACTTCCAGGTAATATCTCTTTAAGCCTAAGAGCAAGTTCATCTGGGTTTGATGCGTAATTTAATGCCACATCCTTATCAATAATAGACTTATCCAGCCAATCAACAAGCGCCTGATTGAAAGATTGCATTCCGAATAGTTTACCTTCTTCTATAACCGATATTAGTTTATCTGTGTTTGCCTCTGCTATCATCTTCTTGACAGTGGGGGTTGATAGCATTACCTCACATGCAGGAACCCTTCCTTCTTTGTCTACTCTTGGAACAAGCCGCATTGATACCACGCCCTTTAAGAGCAAAGAAAGCTGCATCCTAGTCTGTTTATGTGTATGAGAAGGAAAGAAGTTTATAATCCTGTCAACTGTCTGTGTGGTATCTATGGTATGCAGGGTACTCAAAACCAGATGGCCTGTCTCAGCAGCCATGATTGCTGTTTGCATAGTTGTTATGTCACGCATCTCCCCTACAAATATAATATCCGGGCTCTGGCGGATAATGTGGCGTAAGGCATGGTCGAAACTCATAGTATCTGAACCTACTTCTCTCTGCGAGATTATAGATTTATCATCAGTATGAACAAACTCAACAGGATCCTCAATGGTGATAATATGCTTCTGAAAATTTTTGTTTATATAGTCTATCATTGCAGCTATTGTTGTGGATTTACCGCTTCCTGCATGGCCTGTCACAAGTATAAGCCCACGTTGCTGAGAAGAAAGGTCCTTCATGACCTCAACGGGAAGATTCAACTCTTCAAAAGATGGTATATCGGTTTTGATAGAACGAAAAGTAATAGCCATGGTACCCCTCTGAAAATAGACATTAAAACGAAATCTCCCAACCCCAGATATGCTATATGCGGAATCGAGTTCTTTCGTAAGCTGTAAATGCTTCTTCTGCTCATCTGTCAAAATAGAATCAATCAATCTTTCGACATCCTTTGCCTGAAGCTTACTATCCAAGGCAGGTATTAGTTTATTGTTTACTCTATAGTAAGGCAGGGTGTTAGCTTTAAAATATAGGTCAGAGGCATTCTTCTCCAGCATCTGTTTCAGGTATCCATTTGCATCCATAGCTTCTCCTATGTCCCCAGCTCCCAGCTGGTCAGGTACTCTTTCTGTTCAGGTGTCAACTTATCTATCTTAACACCCATAGACTTAAGCTTAAGAAGTGCTATTCTCTCATCAATATCTTTAGGCACACCATAGACCTTTCTTTTTAAGCTATCGTGTCTTTTAACAACATACTCTGCAGACAACGCCTGGTTTGCAAAACTCATATCCATAACACTGGCAGGGTGGCCTTCTGCGCTAGCTAGGTTAATCAGTCGGCCTTCTCCTAGAAGATATATCTTTTTACCATTTTTTAATGTAAACTCTTCAACAGAATCTCTTGTATTGCGTTTAGCTTTACTAATAGACGTTAAACCTGGAATATCTATCTCCACGTTGAAGTGCCCTGAGTTTGCTACTATAGCACCATCCTTCATAAGTTTGAAGTGATCTTTTGCTATAACATTTTTATTACCTGTTAGGGTTACAAACAGATCACCTATTCTTGCTGCCTGTTTTATAGGCATTACTCTAAACCCATCCATTATTGCCTCAAGTGCGCATAGAGGGTCTATCTCTGTTACAACAACATTTGCTCCTGCGCCACGTGCCCGCATAGCAAGGCCCCTACCACACCAACCATATCCACACACTACAAATGTTGAGCCTGCCAAGAGTTTATTTGTTGCTCTTAAGATACCGTCTATAGTAGACTGGCCTGTACCGTAACGGTTATCAAAAAAATGTTTAGTCTGGGCATCATTTACAGCAATAACCGGAAAGAGTAAGAGCCCCTTATTCTGTAAAGCTCTCAGCCTTATTACGCCTGTTGTAGTCTCTTCTGTGCCTGCCAATACTTCATTTGCAAGGTCTCTGCGCTTCTTGTGTATAACAGACACCAGGTCAGCGCCATCATCCATTGTTATATTAGGGGCCATATCTAAAACTGCGTTCAGGTGTTTATAGTATGTCTTGTTATTCTCACCCCTTATAGAGAATGTAGGTATGCCGAAATCTTTGACTAAAGACGCCGCAACATCATCCTGAGTACTTAACGGGTTCGAGGCGCAGAGTGCTACTTTTGCGCCACCTGCCTTTAACGCTATCATAAGGTTTGCAGTCTCTGTTGTAACATGCAGGCAGCAGCCCAGGCGTATATTGCGTAAAGGTTTTTCTTTCTGGAACCTTTTTCTTATAAGTTCTAATACAGGCATGTCTTTTGCTGCCCATTCTATGCGTAATCGTCCCTTCTTAGCCAGTTTTGTATCTTTTATATCGTATTTCATGAATTCTCCCTCGTTGTGGGGACACATCTTTCTTGCATGGGGACACTTTACTTACTTTATCATGCATTAAACTATTGTAAAGTGTCCCCAGACTTATCAGGGGATGTGTCCCCCAAGTTTATGAATCTTAAACCTTTTTTGCCTTTTGTGCTAGCAGTTTTGCCTTATCTGTTTCCTCCCAGGTAAAACCATCTTCATTTCTTCCAAAATGTCCATAAGCAGCTGTTCTTTTATAAATAGGCCTTCTTAGTTTCAGGTGATTTATTATGCCACGGGGGGTAAGATTAAAGTTCTCCCATAAGAGCTTCTGGATATTGGCATCGCTTATATTGCCTGTGCCTTGAGTATTGACCATAAGGCTGACCGGTTCTGCCACACCTATGGCATAGGCTATCTGTATCTCACATCTTCTAGCAACTCCTGAAGCTACTACATTCTTTGCAAGGTAGCGTGCCATATATGACGCAGAGCGGTCTACCTTGGTGGGGTCTTTCCCTGAGAAACAACCACCGCCATGGCTTCCTACTCCTCCGTAAGTATCCACAATTATTTTTCTTCCTGTAACACCTGTGTCTCCCTGTGGCCCTCCAACCTCAAATCTGCCTGTCGGGTTTATATAAATCTTTGTATTCTTATCAATCAGGCGTTTCGGTATCACCGCATCAATAACCAATCTTTTAATATCACGTTTTATGCGGGCCATCTTGGCCTTGTGGTCATGGTGGGCACTTACAACTATTGCATCTATACGTTTAGGCCTTGAATCTTCATACTCTACTGTAACCTGGCTCTTGCCGTCAGGCCTTAAGTAATCGATTATTTTCTTCTTCCTTGTCTCTGCCAGTCTAAGAGTTAACTTATGTGCTAGCGCTATGGAAAGTGGCATATACTCTTTTGTCTCATCGGTGGCATAACCAAACATCATGCCCTGGTCGCCAGCACCACCTGTATCAACACCCAATGCAATATCTGGTGACTGTTCCTGAATAGATGTAATGACTCCACATGTATGATAGTCAAAACCATAAGCAGCATTGGTATAGCCTATATCTTTTATGGTTTGGCGTATAATCTTCGGTATCGCAACATAACATGATGTGGTTACCTCACCAGCAACTATAGCAAGGCCTGTTGTAACCATGGCTTCACAGGCAACTCTGCCATTAGGGTCTTTCTCGTATATTGCATCGAGTATCGCATCTGATATCTGGTCACATACCTTGTCCGGATGTCCCTCTGTCACACTCTCTGATGTAAATAGATATTTGTTCTGCACGTCTAACCTCCTTTAATAAGCAGACAATTTATGAAGCCACAAGGCGACATAAATTGTAGGCCAACAGGCCGTCTGCGAATTATACCCTTGACATTTTGCTTAAACAAAATGTCAAGGGTATTCTCAGTTCTCTACAACAACTCTTTCTTCCTGTATTCTATGTCCGCTTTTTCCAGAGAATTTTTATCGCCTATATCATACCATCCCTCGGTAAAAACATATCCATAGACTTCATCGTTCTCCGAAACCCATTTAACAAAATTACCGGGCGCGTCTTTAACCAGATCTGTTTTCATATAGTCACCCAATACCGATAGCGTATTTTTGGGTAAATAATAAATACCGGTTGACGCAAGAGTGCTTTGCGGCTTCTCCGGTTTTTCCTCAAAACTGTTGACTTTCCAATTACCGTTAAGCGCAACGATCCCGTACTTCTGAGCAAGCTCACGATCTTTAACGTCAAATAACGCGACACTGAATTTACCCCGTTCCTTGGCAAAAGAAATAAAATCATCCATGTCAAATTCAAAAAGATTGTCGCCTGCCACTATCAATACATCGTCCTCCGGCTTCTCTTTCTCCAGAACAAGGTTAATATCACCAATGGCTCCCAGCCTGTCTTCGTTTGTTTTTGTAAGATCATTGATCACTTCTATTTTCAGAGAAAAACTCCGGTCTCTGACCCATTTGGTAACCATATTGTAAAATTTGTCGTTTACAACTATATATACCTCATCACAACACTCCATCTTTTCAAATTTTTTGATCAACCTTTCAAGAATCGGGTGTCCGCCCACTTTAACAAGAGCCTTGGGACGATCAAGTGTCAGAGG
>JABMRG010000024.1 GCA_013202935.1 Candidatus Omnitrophota bacterium | reverse complement strand
TGGTAAATGGTAAAACAGGTTACTAGAACCGATACTATATAGCGAGTAACTTTTCCTTGTTTTCTTGAAACCATCCAGTAGTCCTCCTTAATCCTTCTTCAAAGCTGACAACAGATTTTAATTTAAGCATCTTCTTCATCTTCGTAATATCTGCGAAACTTTTCCTTACATCTCCTGCCCTTTTGGGGGCAAGTTCAGGCTTTAGCTTTTTGCCTAATATCTCATTCAGCATATCTACTATATCGAGAATCGATACAGAATTCCCGCAGGCAACATTGAAGACTTCACCCGATATATTATCCGTAGTCGCTGACTTTATGTTGGCTTCTACAACATTATATACATAAGTAAAATCTCGTGACTGTTTCCCATCCCATTCAACTATAGGGGCCTTGTTATTCAGCATTCTTGAAAGAAGGGCGGGTATAGCAGCGGAATATTTACTCTCAGGATTCTGGCGAAGGCCAAAGACATTAAAATAACGCAAGGATACTGTCTCGAGTCCAAACGTAGCTGAAAACGTGTGGCAATAGTTTTCGCCAGCTAGCTTTGAAACGCCATAAGGGGATATAGGCCTTGGGTTAAAATCTTCCCTTTGTGGAAATTTTTCTACGTCGCCATAGCAAGAAGAACTTGATGCATATACAAGCCTTCTTATACCTGCCTTTTTTGCTTCTTCCAAAAGATTTAAAGTACCACCCACATTCACATCGTTTACCATGAGGGGGTTTTCGACAGATTTAGCAACGGAACGGAGTGCTGCCTGATGTAAAACATAATCAACATCCTTAAGCGCCTTTTTGAGGTCATCTTTTGAACGGATATCGCCCTCGATTAGTTCATAGCTTACAGCTGATTGCTTATAGTTACTTACAAATTCGAGGTTTTCTTTTGATCCGGTTATAAAATTATCGAGCACTCTTACTGATTCGCCCCGCTTGAGTAGCTCCTCTACTATATTGGAACCTATAAAACCAGCCCCGCCTGTGACAAGATAAAGGCTCATTATATCTCCTTATAGTTTTATAATATGCGCGCTCTTAATTCCTGCTTTCTCAAAGGCATTTCGGGTATCGAATATAAGCTTTGCATTCTTTGCTATTGGCTTATAATTAAACTTCTTATGGTCTGTTGTTAGAATCACCAGGTCATACTTTTTAAGTCCCGCCTGAGTAATCTTTGTATTCTTCATGCAGATACTATTTATATCCAGATATGGAATATAGGGGTCTGAATAAGAGACTCTTGAGCCTTTGTCCTTAAGCAACCCTATTATATCCAATGCTGGTGATTCGCGTAAATCCTTTACATCCTTTTTATAAGTAACTCCAAGAACAAGTATTCTTGCCTTATCTATATCCCTGCCCTTAAGCTGCAGCAGCTCTTCTGCTCTTTGGGCTACATAATATGGCATAAACAGATTTGTCTTTGCTGCTAAATCTATCATCTTTGTCTTAAAACCTAGCTTACGTGCTTTCCATGACAGATACAACGGGTCAGTTGGAATACAATGTCCGCCTAAGCCCGGGCCTGGGTAAAATGGCATAAAACCAAACGGCTTGGTCTTTGTGGCCTTAACAACCTCCCATACATCTATTCTAAACTTGTTGCATACCATGGCAAACTCATTAATAAGGCCGATATTGACTATCCTGAATGTATTCTCTAGTAATTTTACTATCTCAGCGGTCTCTGCTGACGAGACTGTGACAACCTTATCAATTACTTTTGAATAGAGTGTTTTTGTCAACGCAGTTGCCTCTTTGCTTATACCACCAACCACTTTTGGAATCTTGGCAAATGGATATTTTTTATTCCCCGGGTCTATTCTCTCTGGCGAAAATGATAAAAAGAAATCAGCAGCCTCTTTAAGCCCTCCCTTTTGCAGTATAGGCAATATTACATCACGTGTAGTTCCCGGGTATGTTGTACTCTCAAGTACAATAAGCTGGCCCTTTCTTAGATGGTTTCTTATGGAGTTGGAGGCTTTTATTATATAAGAGATGTTAGGGACTTTCCTCTTTCTTAATGGTGTAGGCACGCATATAATAATAACGTCGGCTTTGCTTAAGTCAGATACGCAGCAGGTAGGATAAAGCTTCTTGCCAATAGCTTTTTTTACATCTTTATCTGATATATCATCAATATAGGATATTCCTTTTTTAAGCCTTTGGACCCTGCTTTCTTTTGTATCAAACCCATATACAAAAAACCCCTTATAGGCAAACTCAATTGCTATAGGAAGGCCGACATAACCTAAGCCTACTACACAGACTTTCGCTTGTTTCCTATTAATAAGCGTTATCAATTTCTTATAGTTACTCATATATTTTTCTCCAATAATTTAGTAAGTCTTCAAGAGTCTGTTTAAGCGGTATAATGGATTTCCAGCCCACTTGCCTCTTGATCTTTGTGCAATCACCCACAAATATCTGTATATCATTTGGCCTCATTCTAGCAAGATCTTTTCTTACCTTGATCTTTACCTTAGATAATGATAATAATATATCAAGAACCTCCTTTATGGAGTGGCCTTTGCCAGAACAGATATTGTATGCCTCGCCAGAGCTGCCTTTCTGCATAAGCAGCCAGTAAGCTCTTACTATATCTCTTACATCAGTGAAGTCGCGTATAGCATGAAGATTTCCGACACATATTATGGGCTTCTGTTTCTTGGCCTCGACCATGGCAATCTGCTTAGCAAAATTTGAACATACAAAATTGTCTGGCCTTCTTGGGCCTGTATGGTGGGAAGGCCTCGTTCTTATTATCTTTAAGCCGTAACTTTTGTAATAGTGATACCCCAAAAGATCCTGCGTTACTTTAGATACACTATAGATATTAAGTGGTTTTAAGGCGTGAGTTTCCTTAATAGGTATCTCGTTCTTTCTTACAATGCCGTATTCCTGGCATGAGCCTGCTATAATAATCTTTGGGTCAATCTTAAGGTTACGCACTGCCTCTAACAAGTTGGTCTGGCCTATGGCATTGGCCTCTAGAGTCTCTGCGGGCGATCTCTTCGAAATCAACGGAGATGACTGTGCTGCCAGGTGGATAATAGAATCCGGCCTTATTCTACCGAGTAAACCGTGCAATTTACTGTAATTAGTTATATCACATTCATAATATCTTATTTTATTCTTCGCATCTTCTATGTTCATGCTACTAACACCACGTCTATCTATACCATATACCACTACTTTCTTCTTTTTCAGAAGAAAGTCCGTTAAGTGGCTTCCAGCAAACCCGGCTACACCTGTAACCAATACCTTCATAGCTGTCTCTTCTCTGCTCCTTTGTTGCTATATAAATAGCGAGATAGCGCATCCTGCCAGCTGGGTAGTTTTTTCCCATATATAGCTGCAAATCTGCCATTATCCAGAACCGAGTATCTCGGCCTTTGCGCTTGGTGTCTTACCTTATCAGAGGTAATCGGTTCCACTGTAACTCCATCCAAACCTACCATGCTTATTATCTCTCTTGCAAATTCAAACCATGTGCACGAACCGGAATTGGTAATATTCAGTATACCTAACCCCTCTCCTAATATATTCCCAGCCAAAAGGCCAGTAATAGCTTCAGCAAGGTCATCAGCATAAGTAGGTGAGCCCTTCTGATCATCAACTACTTGCAGGATATGCTCCTGCTTTGCCTTTTCCCTAATGGTATCGACAAAGTTTTTTCCGCCATCTCCAAAAAGCCAGCTTGTACGTATTATGAGATAACTGTCCATTATCTCCTTAATATACTCTTCGCCTTTCAGTTTGCTCTTAGCATAGGTATTTATGGGGCGAGGCTCGTCACTTTCCGCATATGGCTTTTCTTTTACACCATCAAAAACAAAATCTGTACTTATATATATCAAGAATGTTCCCGATTCCATACAACCTTCAGCTATATTTTTAGTTCCTTCTGAGTTTATCTTATACGCCCGCTCTGGGTTAAGTTCACATCCATCTACATCTGTATATGCAGCAGCATGGATAAGAAGATCTGGTTTTACCTTATTAAATATATTACTAACCTCTCCCGCATTTGTAATATCTACTCTGTTTGCCTGGCTGCGGATATCGGCGCCCTCGGCCAAGATATCATGCTTTAAAAGGCTTTTCATCAAAGCCCTGCCAAGCATGCCTTCTGATCCTATTACTAGAGTTTTTTTCATTACCAGTTAATAATTTTCGCCTTACGCTTTAGCGGCTTCCACCACCACTCATTTGCCATATACCATTCTATTGTTGACCTTAGGGCTTTCTTAAAGTTATATTCCGGATCCCAGCCCAGTTTTTTCATCTTATTAGAATTTAATGCGTAACGTCTGTCATGGCCAGGGCGGTCTTTTACAAAACTTATAAGTTTCTTATCTCTACTCATAAAATCTACTATCTTATCAGCTATCCTTATATTTCTAAGCAGGTTATTACCGCCAATATTGTATATCTCTCCCGGCCTTCCTTTATGGAGCGCGAGGTCTATGGCAGAACAATTATCGAGAACATAGATCCAGTCTCTTATATTCTTGCCATCACCATAAAGAGGCAAAGGCTTATTTTCAACCGCATTTGTGATAAATAGCGGCATTACCTTCTCAGGATATTGATAGGGCCCAAAGTTATTAGAGCTTCGTGTTATTATAATAGGAATTTTATAAGTCATATAATATGAATGCACGAGAAGGTCTGCAGCTGCTTTGCTTGCGGCATAAGGAGAGTTCGGCAAAAGAATATCGTTTTCATCAGAGAGCCCTCTTTTTATATCACCATATACTTCATCTGTCGAAATCTGCATAAATCTTTTTATCTTGAACTTCCTTGCAGCATCAAGAAGCACCCTTATTCCCTCTATATTTGTTCTAACAAACTCAGCAGAGGCCTTTATCGAACGGTCTACGTGGGTCTGAGCAGCAAAGTTTACTACAAGATCAGACCTCTTTATGGCAGATTCGACTGTTCTTTTGTCGCAGATATCGCCTTTTATAAACTTATAGCTCGGGCTCTGCTGTATATCCTTTAAATTATTAAGGTTACCGGAATAGGCTAATTTATCAAGATTAATGATTCTATAGTCAGGATAATTATTCAATATATGGCGGATAAAATTCGAACCTATAAACCCTGCTCCACCGGTTACCAGAACTGTTTTCATAAAGCCTCCTTGATAGAACAGATTATAATATCTAATTCTTTTACAGTAAGCTCAGGATAGGCCGGAATTGCAAATGTGGATTGAGAAGCTATCTCTGATTCTAAAAGACTCCCTTTCTTATAGCCCAGGTAGCTAAAGCAAGGTTGAAGATGCAAGGGAATAGGATAATAGACTCTTGAATCTACGCGCTTCTTATTAAGATGCTTGACTATCCTGTCTCTGGCCTGTCTGGTTTTGGCTTTAAGGACATACTGGTGGTATATATGCATGTTGGTTTTTGGGACAAAGGGCAGCATCAAGCCAGTATCTTTTAGAGCACTGTTATAGTAGGCCGCATTCTTAATTCTCCCCTTATTCCATCTATCTAAAAACTTTAATTTTACTCTCAGGACAGAGGCCTGGATCGCATCAAGCCTGTTATTATGGCCGAGGTGAATATGCCTATATTTATCACTTAGGCCTGCACCCTGATTCCTCAGCTTGAGTAATCTATCAGCAATCTTCTTATTATTGGTCAGTACCATACCTGCATCGCCACAGGCCCCTAAGTTTTTGCCGGGAAAGAAGCTTACTGTTCCAGCATCACCCATAGTACCTGTTTTTTTGTACCTATAGGTAGCGCCGAAGCTTTGAGCAGTATCTTCTATTACCTTGAGATTATGGTTTTTTGCAATCTTTAAAATTTTATCCATATCTGCAGATTGGCCATAAAGATGAACTGGGATTATGGCTTTTATTCTTCGTTGTTTGTTTTTCGCTGCTTTTTCAAAACACGCCTTTACTGATTTGGAATCTATGCAGTAGGTTTTGGGGTTGATATCTACAAAGACGGGTTCAGCACCTATCCGCGTAATAGCACCTGCAGTAGCATAATATGTAAATGAAGGGACTATTACCCTGTCGCCTTTGCCGATACCTAGAGCTTCTAAAGCAAGTGTGATGGCATCTGTGCCGTTTGATACGCCTATGGCATATTTAGCGTGAGTATATTTACATATCTCCTCTTCAAGCTTCCCTACCTCTTTACCAAGAATGAAACTGCCGCTGTTTATAACCCGCTCTATAGCCTTGTTAATATCTTCTCTTATAGGCTTAAGTTGAGCCTTCATATCAAGTAAGGGTATTCTTTTCATAGGGCAGCTTTCTTAGCAACTAGATTATTGGCTCTTAACAATGACTCGAATGTCCCTGAATCTGTCCAGAAACCAGGCAGCTTATCATAATGCATCTGGCCCCGCTCTATATACCTATTGTTTACATCGGTTATCTCAAG
Source organism: Candidatus Omnitrophota bacterium (assembly GCA_013202935.1). Taxonomy (GTDB): domain Bacteria; phylum Omnitrophota; class Gorgyraeia; order JABMRG01; family JABMRG01; genus JABMRG01. The sequence continues at coordinate 929 of JABMRG010000024.1, read as the reverse complement.
CTCTTTCCTCTTTGAAGGTTTTAGGCTTTTTACAATATCAAATACTTTCGAATCATACATATAGATACCAGTTACAATGTAGTCTGTTTTGGGTTTTTTTGGTTTTTCAGTAATCTTTAATATTTTGCCATTTCTAAATTCAACTACGCCAAAACGCTGTGGGTCATCTACCTTCTTTATTAGGATCCTTGCTCCTTCTTTCTGTTTTCTAAATTTATCGGCGAACTTCTTTATAGGTTTCTCTATTATATTATCGCCCAAGACAACAGCTATTTTTTGGCCATCTGCAAAATCTTCGGCTAAGCGTAGTGCATCGGCAATACCACCTTGACCTTTCTGATACGCATATTCTATATGCCTTAAGCCAAGATCCTTGCCACTTCCTAAAAGGCGCAGGAAATCGCCTGCATTATTGCCACCTGTAACAATCATAATATCTTTTATGCCAGCCTCAACAAGCGTCTGAATAGGGTAATATATCATTGGCTTGCTGTAAACAGGCAGCAGGTGTTTGTTTGTAACTGAAGTCAATGGATATAAGCGTGTACCTAAGCCGCCAGCAAGCACAATACCTTTTATATTATCCATGCTATTTCCTCCAGTCATAATCTATACTATTATCGTAAGGGTCTATACGGTGTTCATCGGGATCCTTAGAATTGTAAGCTTCAGTCACAGTATTTATTACCACTGCTTCCTCATCGCCAATACATTTAAAACCGTGGTAAACCCCTGGTGGTATCTGCACAAGAATAGGGTTTTCCAGGCTCATCTGGAATTCTTGAACTTGTCCATGGGTAGGTGAGTCTTTACGTGCATCATATATGGCAAGTCGTATCTTTCCATGCACACAAGTAAATGAATCTGTCTGGATCTTATGCCAGTGCCATGCTTTTACTATGCCCGGTCTTGTAGTGGTCATATAAACC
>JABMRG010000003.1 GCA_013202935.1 Candidatus Omnitrophota bacterium | reverse complement strand
CGAGCCAAGTTCTTGGCGAGAGCGAGCAGCAACACGGAGTGAGGAAAACCACGGTGGGGTTTTCCGAACGTTCCTGCGTAGGTTGGCTGCAAAGGTTTCTAACGTAAATATCAAATTCTCTTGCTTTAGTTTTAAGGTTATGGTATTATATCACACACTTATTACGATTATCAAGGAGGTTAATTTAAGATGTCTAAGGTTTGTGCAATTTGCGGAAAAGGCCCAACAGCTGGTAGAAGTATAACACGTCGCGGTATGGCCAAGAGATTAGGCGGGGTAGGACAAAAGATTGTCCGCATTAATAAGCGCCGTTTTCTACCCAATCTAAAGAGAGTAAAGGCTATAGTAGGAAAGACCAAAAAGACTATCACTGCTTGTGTTGAGTGCATAAAAAACGGCAAGGTCAAAAAAGCAGTTTAAGAAAATCTACTACTTCCTCTGTTGAACTTAAATAGTATTTAGCAGAGGAAGTTTTCTTTTCACCCTTAACAAATATCGTAATCCCTTTCTGCTTTAAGGCCCTAAAGGCTGCCTCATCTGTCTCATCATCACCAATATACACAGGAAGCAGGTTCTTATATCTCTTCTTTAAGTTATTGAGAAGATAGAGACAATACTTACCCTTATTCCAGTCAACAGAAGGCCTTACTTCCAAGACCTTTTTCCCCTTACCAATCCTTATTCTTTTGGACTCAATATAAGGCTTTGTTACCTTATCAAAAATTTGTTTAACCTGCGCAATAGTTGCTTTAGGCACTCTTCTGTAATGGAGTGCCAAGACAATACCTTTATCTTCTATCTGGGCCCCGTCTACTTTGCGCAACTGCTTAGCCAAGCCCTTCTTAATATCCTTAATAAGAGGCAGGTACTTCTTAATATGCGAGAATGCATAGCCATTAACCTTTGAACTTATTTCCAGGCCGTGGCAGCCTGCATATTGCAGGCCCTTTATTCCTACCAGGCTCTTAATCTTCTTAAGGCCCCTGCCACTTACTATAGAAACTGTTATAGATTTCTTTTTGGTTAAACTTTTTAGTAGGTTTCTTGTTTTTGGTGAGAGTATGGCCTTATCGGGGTTTTTTACTATTGGGGTAAGTGTACCGTCATAGTCCAGGAAGAGTAATAGGTGAGAAGCCTTTTCTTTTTTTTGAAGTATATCTTTTAGATTAGATAATGCGGATTTCAATTAAGCCTTAATCTTTTCTCGCAGTATAGAAAAGTATAAACTCTGATACTGCGAGGAACCAGTCGGGTTAGAAACTTCATTGTAAGTGTTTGGTTTCTTGCAGCATAGGAAAGCATAAACCCTGACGCTGCAAGGAACCAGTCAGGTTAGAAACTTCATTGTAAGTGTTTGGTTTCTTGCTTGCTATGGCTGTTCTTATGGCCGTTTTGAAGCTTGCCGAATTCTGATATTATAGTTCCTGCCCATTTATATATATTCCTATCCTCAACAATAGCCCTTAGGGCAATCATTCTTCTTTTGCGTTCGGCCTTAGGCATCTCTATCGCCTCTTTAATCTTATCGGCAAATTCGTCTACGTCATAAGGGTTTATATATATGGCATCGGGAAGCTCACGTGCTGCACCAGTAAACTTGCTCAAGAGCAGTACCCCATCTTCATCAACGCGTGAGGATATAAACTCCTTTGCAACAATATTCATTCCATCATGCAATGAGCTTACCACACATATTTTTGCAAGCCTATAAAATGCGAGTATATCTGTAAATGAGAGATGGCGCCTTACCATAATAATAGGCTCCCAGTCTTCTGTTGAATATTTCCAGTTTATCTCCTCAACTACAGCATTGATCTCATCATTTAAGTCCTTATACTGCTGCAGGTGTATTCTGCTTAAATCACCCATCTGTATAAATGCTATCTTACCTTTATACTCAGGATTGTTTTCCAGGAACTTATCTATGCCTCTTATCCTCTCTAATATACCTTTGGTGTAGTCTATTCTATCTAAGCCAAATATAAGATGGTCGAGATTGCTCAATGAGTATTCATCAATAAGCTCACCCATGGCCTTTTCTACCTCAGGTGTATCTGAACGCTCTGAAAGCGTATTGTAGTCTACGCTTATAGGAAATGCCCTTACTAAGGTCTCATGACCCTGATGAATAATAGAATATCTCTCCCTGTCTATCCTTGCCTCAAGTGTCTTTTCAACAGTGTCGAAGAAATTCTCACAATGGTAGCGTATATGAAACCCCAGTATATCGTTTGCAAGCAAACCCTCTAAGACTTCCTTTTCCTTCGGGCATATCCTGAATACTTCTGAGTTTGGCCATGGTATATGCCAGAAATGAGAGACTATAAGATCAGGCCGCCTCTCCTTAAGCATCTTTGGTAAAAGCGTAAGATGGTAATCCTGGACCCATACAAACGCCTGTTTTTTTCCAACCTCTTCCAATACAGCATCGGCAAACTTCTCATTAACACTTACATAATAGTCCCAGTCGCTTCCAATAAACTCAGGCCTTGTATATGCGATATGGCAGAGTGGCCAGAGGGCCCTGTTTGAGAATCCAAGATAGTACCCTGCCTCCTCTTCCTTAGTGAGCCATATCCTTCTTAATGTATAGCTCGGATCTTCAGTCGGAACCATTATATGGTTCTTCTTATCTACGACTTTCTTATCAGCATTGCCTGAACCATAAGCTACCCATATACCGCCACATGCACGCATAACAGGATCAAGCGCAGTAACAGCTCCTCCTGTAGGACGGCTGCATTCTATCTTTCCTTCTCTTATAGTATGGACATAGGGCTCGCGGTTTGAGACTATAACTAAAAGCCTATCACCCAACATCTCCTTTACGGTCTTCTGCAGGTCTTTCTTTGTATAAGACATATTATGCCTTTCCTTGATATACCGTCCTTATAGGGAACGGTATCTCAATGCCTTCTTCTTTATAGCGCTTATGTAGCGCCTTTATAAACTCATGCTTTATCATGTAATTATCAACAAACTCTTTTGCTCTTAATATCACTGTAAAATCGATACTGAAATCATTAAATGTATGATACCTTATAAACGGCTTAAACTCAGGCACACCACCTTTTATTGTCTTTAGAACCTCTTTTCCTACTTCAATAGTAACGCGTTCTACATGCTCAAGGTCGCTATTATAATGGACCCCTACCTGCACCAAAACTGCTAGTTCTTTCTCGGGATAGTAGTAGTTTGTAAGCACGCTGTTTACAAGCTTTGAGTTTGGTATAACAACTGTATTATTAGGAAGCATGCGTATCTTTACAGAACGCCACCCTATCTGGGTAACGTAACCTTCT